>NZ_CALJXO010000190.1:0-47436 GCF_937988555.1 uncultured Boseongicola sp.
GTCAGCGTGGCCCGGGCAATCGACGTGCGCATAGTGGCGTGCCTCGGTTTCATATTCGACGTGTGCCGTCGAAATGGTGATCCCGCGTGCCTTCTCTTCCGGCGCGCCATCAATCTTGTCATACGCCTGGAAGTCACCGAAATACTTCGTGATCGCCGCAGTCAGCGTCGTCTTGCCGTGGTCAACGTGACCAATCGTGCCAATGTTAACGTGCGGTTTGTTACGTTCAAACTTTGCCTTTGCCATGATGGCCTCCTGTCTGTCTTCTACTGACCAAGAACGCGCTTACGCGTACTTGGACTGAATTTCTTCACTAATGTTTTGCGGGACCGCTTCGTAGTGATCGAACTGCATCGTAAACTGCGCACGGCCCGAAGACATCGAACGCAAGTTATTGATATAGCCAAACATATTTGCCAGCGGCACCATACAGTCGATCGCAATCGCATTGCCGCGTGGATCCTGACCGGTCACCTGACCCCGGCGCGATGTAAGATCGCCGATGATGCTGCCGGTGTAGTCTTCTGGCGTCACAACTTCGACCTTCATGATCGGCTCGAGCATCTTGGCGCCCGCTTTCTTCATCGCTTCGCGCATCCACTGACGTGCGGCGATTTCAAAGGCAAGAACGGACGAGTCCACGTCGTGGAATTTACCGTCGATCAGCTGAACCTTGAAGTCGATGACCGGGAAACCAGCCAGCGGGCCGCTGTCCATAACCGACGTGATGCCTTTTTCGACGCCCGGAATGTATTCCTTTGGCACCGCACCACCAACAATCTTGCTTTCGAAGGAATACCCTTCGCCCGGAGCTGTCGGAGTGATAATCATCTTCACTTCAGCAAATTGACCCGAACCACCCGACTGTTTCTTGTGGGTGTAGGTGTGCTCGGTCTCGCGCGAAATCGTCTCGCGGTAAGCCACCTGAGGCGCACCAATGTTCGCTTCAACTTTGAATTCACGCTTCAAACGGTCAACGAGGATATCGAGGTGAAGTTCGCCCATACCCTTCATGATCGTCTGACCCGACTCGATGTCGGTCTCAACGCGGAAAGACGGGTCCTCGGCAGCCAGACGCTGCAGACCCAAGGACATCTTCTCCTGGTCAGCCTTTGTTTTCGGCTCGACCGCGATCTCGATAACGGGATCAGGAAACGTCATAGTTTCCAGAACGACCGGATCGCTCTTGTCGCAAAGAGTATCGCCAGTCGTCGTGTTCTTCAGGCCACCAAGCGCGATGATGTCACCAGCAAATGCTTCGGTGATTTCGTCGCGGTCGTTCGAGTGCATCATCATCATCCGGCCAACACGCTCGGTGTTGCCTTTTGTCGAGTTCAGCATCGTGTCGCCCTTCGAAAGCGTGCCCGAATAGGCGCGCACGAAGGTCAAAGTCCCCACGAACGGGTCGTTCATGATTTTGAACGCAAGTCCCGAGAACGGCATGCTGTCATCAGCACGACGCGGGATGTTACGGGTCTCGGTGTCGTCGCCCGGCTTGAAGCCCATGTAGTCGACAACGTCGATTGGGCTTGGCAGGTAGTCGATCACAGCGTTGAGAAGCGGCTGAACACCTTTATTCTTAAACGCAGATCCACACATAACAGGGATGAATTTAATGGCCAAAGTGCCAGCACGAATAAGGCGTCGCAAAGTTGGAACGTCCGGCTCAGCGCCGTCCATTAGATATTTTTCCATCTCGTCGTCGTCCATTTCGACGGCAACTTCGATCATCTTGGCACGCCATTCATCGGCTTGCGCCTTCAAGCTGTCACGGATCGGCTTTTTGACCCAGGACGCGCCCAGATCTTCGCCTTCCCAGACCCATTCTTCCATGGTGACAAGGTCGATCATGCCTTCCAGCTCGGTCTCTGCCCCAATTGGGATCTGGATCGGGCATGGCGTGGCCCCTGTACGGTCTTGGATCATGTGAACGCAGTTGAAGAAGTCAGCGCCGATTTTGTCCATCTTATTCACGAACACGATCCGCGGAACCTTGTAACGGTCAGCCTGACGCCAAACTGTTTCAGTCTGCGGCTCGACACCGGCGTTGGCGTCCAGAACACAAACCGCTCCGTCAAGAACCGCAAGCGAACGTTCAACTTCGATAGTGAAGTCAACGTGGCCAGGGGTGTCGATGATGTTCAGGCGGTGCTTAGCCGAGTCAGGGGTGTCGCCGTCCTCAGTGCGCTCCCAGAACGTGGTGGTCGCAGCGGACGTGATCGTGATGCCACGTTCCTGCTCTTGCTCCATCCAGTCCATGGTCGCAGCGCCATCGTGCACTTCGCCAATGTTGTGCGACTTGCCTGTATAAAAAAGGATGCGCTCGGAACACGTGGTCTTGCCGGCGTCAATATGCGCCATGATCCCGAAGTTACGGTAGCGCTCGAGAGGATATTCGCGTGCCATTAGGGCTGCTCCTGAAAGTCTTTACCAGCGGTAGTGGCTGAACGCGTTGTTGGCGTCGGCCATCTTATGGGTGTCTTCGCGCTTTTTCACCGCAGAGCCACGACCATTCACCGCATCTGCCATTTCACCGGCAAGACGCTCTTCCATGGTGTTCTCGTTGCGGGACTTCGCAGCAGCGATCAGCCAGCGAATGGCCAACGCTTCGCGACGCTCGGGACGCACTTCGACAGGCACCTGATAGGTTGCACCACCCACACGGCGCGAGCGAACCTCGACCGATGGCTTGATGAGCTCGAGGCCTTCGTGGAAAACTTCCAACGGAGACTTCTTCAGGCGGTCTTCAACCCGCTCAAACGCATTGTAAACGATGCGTTCGGCGATGGATTTCTTACCATCAACCATGAGGTTGTTCATGAACTTTGTCAGAACCCGGTCGCCATACTTGGCATCGGGCAGAACTTCGCGCTTCTCGGCGGCGTGACGACGGGACATCTCGTATTCCTCTTACTTCGGACGCTTAGCGCCGTACTTCGAACGACGCTGCTTACGGTCTTTGACGCCCTGGGTATCCAGAACACCGCGCAGAATGTGATAACGAACACCAGGAAGGTCTTTTACCCGGCCGCCACGGATCAGAACCACAGAGTGCTCCTGAAGGTTGTGGCTCTCACCCGGGATATAGCTGATGACCTCGAAACCATTTGTCAGGCGCACTTTGGCAACCTTCCGCATGGCCGAGTTCGGCTTCTTCGGTGTCGTTGTATACACCCGCGTACATACACCACGTTTTTGAGGACATCCCTCAAGGTGCAGCGACTTCGAGCGTTTTACTTTGGGCTGCCGGGGTTTCCGGATCAGCTGTTGGATCGTTGGCATTGGGCTCGTCTTCCCCGTGTTGCAACACTTATCTGTTTCGACCCGCGCGTATCGCCGGCCATCTTAAATTCTGGGGCGCGCATGCCCCGGCTCGTCGTCGCGTCTTCGTGCGTCCACGACAACGCAGTAAACCGCAGCGCTCCCAATCTTCGGGGGCACGCGGTGGGTATCCAGAGGATCGGGACCATTCAGTCCGGATCGTGACCACTTACATCTGTTAAAGGCATGTCAGGCGATCAACCCGAGAGGCCAAGTGGGCGCGTTCTAGCCAGAGTCGCCAGTACTGTCAACAGCGCCCGAGGCCCTTATCGCACCCGAATGCCCTTAGGTGTCCCGCGCGCCGATTTTCGCTCGCGCCAAAGGGTGAAAAGCCCGGTCGCAACAACGATCATTGCCCCGATCTGCGTCCAAGTGTCCGGCCACTCGCCGAAAACAAAAACCCCAAGCAGAAGAGCAGCCAAAAGCGATGTGTATCGGAACGGCGCCACTGCTCCGATCTCGCCGACTCGCATCGCCATGACCGAGAACAGATAGCCACCGATGATCGCAAACACCGCGAAAGCTAAAAGCACGAAATCACCGCGCCCCATAGGCTGCCAGTCAATGAACGCGGCCCCCGTTGCCGAAAACAGCAACACGCCGGCACCTGCCACAAAAGCAACCATCAACGACGGCACCTCAGCGTTCAGCTTGCGCGCCGCAAGGTCGCGCGCAGTCACACAAACCACAGCCAGCAACCCATAGGCCGAGTAGATCGTGAACCCGTCACTCCCCGGCCTGACAATGATCATCACGCCGGCGAATCCAACTCCGATCGCAAGGAACCGTCGCCACCCGACTTGCTCTCTCAGAACCAGGGCCGCCCCAAGCGTGACCGTCAGCGGCAGCGCCTGAATGATCGCCGTGACATTCGCTATCGGAAGATTGAACAACGCATTCAGGAAAAAGTACGCCGACCCGATCTCTGCCACAGTTCGCAGACCGATAAGCGCTTTGTCTTTTGAAGACACCGGAGCCGAAAACGCCCCTGCCCGCCAGGCCATCAAGCCAATCAACACAACGACAGCGCCGCTTCTGAGGAACAGCAACTGAAAGAAAGGCACATGGTCGCTTAACAGCTTCATGAACGCATCATTGACAGTAAACGCCGTCATCGCCCCCGTCATCAAAAGCGCGCCGCGAAGATTGGGGGTCAAAGTCATGCGGTGAGGCTTAGTTGGAATGAGAATGCCCAGCCAGCGAATTGTAGTATCTGATAGCCTTCCGTAGTTTTTTTGACCGGGCTAGCGCCGGATCACTGTCGGAATTCCCAGCATCTTGGAAACCGAAATCTCAGAGTCGCTCATCAGCGGTGGCCATGGGAAATTAGCCATCCGGGCATGGCGTGGAAACAGCGTTTCGGCAAATGGCTTGTGACGGCTAAAGGGATCGGCCAGTCGGCCATCGGAAGGCTACGGCTCGTCGGATCGCTTGGGCACGACAGCATAAGAGGATGGTCCGCATGGATGCTGAGCATCGGGCGCAGCTGATCCTTGACGTAAATCTCTTCGGTCAAGCTGCCCATGTCGGCAGCGCCCATCTCGGCCATCACTTCACGTGTTGTATTAGGCACGCTGAGCGGCTTGTAGCCAGCCCTGACCAAAATGACCGCACCGCCCCCTTGCCATACGCTCTTCATAGGCCCGGGCGGTTTCAATCTCGACAGATTACGCGTTCAGCGCGTCCACAAGACCATCGACCTCTTCATAAAAACTTAAGATCCTCAAAGAAAACCCTCTATGGCGCACACGTTCGTATTTGACCGAACGGGCCTGCTCTACGCTGTCGAAATACCGCATGATTACCGGTGTCATGATACCTCCACAGTCTCTGACTGTTTGTGGTCGTCGCGCCGGTCCGGTGCACGTCCGTTTGCTGTGCGCGACGCGCCCGGGATGCCATTGGAAGCCCCACAACAATTGCCAGGACCAAAAACAAAGCTTCAATCGTGAATACCACATTATAGGGCGTGTTTGGCGTCAATCCAGCGCCTTGAGCCCTTAAGATCACGTCGCGAACGATACCCGCAAGAGCGATGCCTACCCCAGCCGCCGTCGCCTGTACCGCCCCCCAAGCGCCAGACCAATGCGGTCTTTAGGCGCAAGACGAATAGACGCCGTCAAAGTTGCATGGCCGAACAATCCCGCCCCCAGTCCTGTCAGCAACGTGCCCACGAGAAACATCACTGGCGTCAAGTTGACGCACCTGTCACTTTCACTTCCATCATCGTTGTCAGAAAAAAATTACAATCAGACCAAGTGAGCCTTTGTGAAGCCCTGAAGCGCTGACCTTCAGTGGTAAATTCAAAAATTTTTGGGTTTCCCTGCACCGTGAATGGCGCAGCGTGCAGCAGAAACATCCATAAAAATTCAAGATTTTCGCAGGCGTTTCATAAAAAATACGCGTTCGCAGTCCAGGAATATCTCGGAATTCACGAGGGGCTTCCGACTCCCGATCCCTCGCGGCCGCCGAACCCCGACACCATAAAAAAGCCCCGCAAAATGCGGGGCTTTTTCAATTCTACAGGGCGACGACTATCAGTCGCGGCTCTCCGGGGTCTCCACCAGATCGGTGTCAATCTCCGTCACCTCGATGTCTTCCATCACTGGTGCAGCAAGCGCTGCCGCAGCTTCCGCCTCGGCGCGCGCTTCCTGAATGACCTTTAGGTCACGCTCAGCTGCCACGCGACGAACTTGCTGAGTTGCCCCACCAGTACCCGCCGGGATCAGACGACCCACGATGACGTTCTCTTTCAGACCGACCAGCGTGTCGCGCTTACCCTTAACCGAAGCTTCGGTCAGAACCCGCGTGGTTTCCTGGAACGACGCTGCAGAGATGAACGAACGTGTCTGCAAGGACGCCTTGGTGATCCCCAGAAGGATCGGCTCGCCCTGTGCCATACGACGACCTTCGGCCGTTGCTTTCTCATTCGCCGCATCGAACTCAGCTTTGTCGACATGCTCGCCCTTCAAAAGCGTAGTTTCCCCAGAATCCTGGATCTCCCACTTCTGAAGCATCTGACGCACGATGACTTCGATGTGCTTGTCGTTAATCTTAACGCCCTGAAGACGATAAACGTCCTGCACCTCGTCGATCATGTAGTCAGCAAGCGCCTCGACACCCATAATGGACAGGATGTCATGCGGCGCCGGATTGCCGTCCATGATGTAGTCGCCCTTCTGCACGAAGTCGCCTTCTTGCACGGGGATGTGTTTGCCTTTCGGCACCATGTATTCGACTGCATCCGCGCCTTCTTCGGCCGCTTCGATCGAAATCCGGCGCTTGTTCTTATAGTCGCGTCCGAATCTCACATAGCCGTCGATCTCAGCGATGATCGCGTGGTCCTTAGGACGACGTGCCTCGAAGAGTTCAGCAACACGCGGCAGACCACCGGTGATGTCCTTCGTCTTCGCACCTTCACGCGGAATACGCGCAATCACGTCACCCGCCCTCACATCCGAGCCTTCTTCAATCGACAAAATCGCGTCGACCGACATTGGATAGGTGATCGGATTACCGGCTTCGTTGCGCACTGGCTCACCGTCGCTCCCCACAAGGATCACTTCAGGCTTCAGATCGCTGCCCTTTGGCGCAGAACGCCAGTCAGTCACGATCTTCTGCGTCATGCCGGTTGCGTCGTCGGTCTCATCGCGCACCGAAATGCCCGAAACAAGATCAACAAAACGCACAGCACCCGCCTTTTCGGCGATAATCGGAAGTGTGTACGGGTCCCACTCGAACAACTTGTCGCCGCGCGCTACCGTGTCGCCCTCTTTCGGGAAGACCTTGGTGCCGTACGTCAACTTATGGCTGGCCCGCTCAATGCTATTCTCGTCAATGATGACAAGCTGCATGTTACGACCCATGACGATCTCTTCGCCCGCATCGTTGGCAAGAAGGTTCGAGTTCTTGAACAAGATCTTACCGTCCTGAGATGCTTCAAGGAACGACTGCTGACCACCCTGAGCAATGCCGCCGATGTGGAACGTCCGCATCGTCAGCTGCGTGCCTGGTTCGCCGATGGACTGAGCCGCGATGATACCGACCGCCTCGCCCTGGTTCACCAAAGTACCACGCGCAAGGTCACGACCATAACACATGGCGCAAACGCCTTCTTCCGCTTCGCAGGTCAATGGTGACCGCATCCGCATTGTCGGAACTTTCGCCCGCTCGACCAGATCAGCTTTACGCTCGTCGATCAGCTCGCCCTTGGTCAACAACACCTCATCGGTGCCAGGAGCCAGTACGTCCTCTGCAGACACACGGCCCAGAATACGCTCACCCAAGGTTGCGACGACTTCACCGTCGTTGATCGCGGGCTCTGCCGTGATCGCAAGTTCGGTGCCACAGTCATGCATACGAACGATGCAATCCTGTGCGACGTCAACAAGACGACGCGTCAGATACCCCGAGTTCGCAGTCTTCAACGCCGTATCCGCAAGACCCTTCCGGGCACCGTGGGTGGAGTTAAAGTACTCAAGAACCGTCAGACCTTCTTTAAAGTTCGAGATGATCGGCGTTTCGATGATCTCACCCGACGGCTTGGCCATCAGACCACGCATACCGCCAAGCTGCTTCATCTGTGCAGGCGAGCCACGCGCACCGGAGTGCGACATCATATAAACGCTGTTCGGTTCTTTCTCGGCGCCGGCATCATCGATCTTAACGGACGAGATTTCGCCCATCATCGCGTCAGCTACGTCATCCGAACACTTCGACCATGCATCGACAACTTTGTTGTACTTCTCACCCTGAGTGATCAGACCGTCCATGTACTGTTTTTCGAACTCTTTGACCTGATCGCGGACCGTATCAACGATAGTCCACTTGCTGTCCGGGATAACCATGTCGTCCTTACCGAACGAAATGCCTGCCTTGAACGCTTCGCGGAAACCCATCGTCATGATGTGGTCACAGAAGATTACAGACTCTTTCTGACCGCAATAACGGTAGACGGTGTCGATGACCTGCTGCACTTCTTTCTTGCGCAGAAGGCGGTTTATCAAGCTGAACGGAGCCTTTGCATTCAGTGGCAAAAGTGCGCCCAGCTTGATGCGACCGGGGGTCGTGTCAAAACGCACGATAACTTCCTGACCTTCGTCGTCGATCTGCTTCACGCGCGCTTTGATCTTGGAGTGCAGGTGCACTTCGCCTGCATCCAATGCATGCTGAACTTCGTCGGCATCGGTGAAGACCATGCCTTCGCCTTTCATGCCCTGGCGCTCCATCGAAACGTAATAGAGACCAAGGATCATGTCCTGCGATGGAACGATGATCGGCGCGCCGTTTGCTGGCGACAGAACGTTGTTCGTCGACATCATCAGAACGCGGGCTTCAAGCTGTGCTTCAAGCGACAAAGGCACGTGAACAGCCATCTGGTCACCGTCGAAGTCAGCGTTGAACGCCGAACAGACAAGCGGGTGCAGCTGGATTGCTTTACCTTCGATCAAAACAGGCTCGAACGCCTGAATGCCAAGACGGTGAAGCGTTGGCGCACGGTTCAACAGAACCGGGTGCTCGCGGATAACCTCGTCGAGAATATCCCAAACTTCGGGACGCTCTTTTTCGACAAGCTTCTTCGCTTGCTTCACGGTCGATGACAGACCTTTGGCTTCAAGACGCGAATAGATGAACGGCTTGAACAGCTCCAACGCCATTTTCTTCGGCAAACCACACTGGTGCAACTTCAGTTCCGGTCCCGTCACGATGACCGAACGACCCGAAAAGTCGACGCGCTTACCCAAAAGGTTCTGACGGAAACGCCCCTGCTTACCCTTCAGCATATCGGAAAGCGACTTCAGAGGACGCTTGTTGGCACCCGTGATGACGCGACCGCGGCGTCCGTTGTCAAACAGCGCATCCACAGATTCCTGCAGCATCCGCTTTTCGTTCCGCACAATGATATCTGGCGCACGAAGCTCGATCAGGCGCTTCAGACGGTTGTTCCGGTTAATTACGCGGCGATAAAGATCGTTCAGGTCCGACGTCGCGAACCGGCCACCGTCAAGCGGCACCAGCGGACGCAGTTCCGGAGGGATCACAGGGATCACGGTCAGAACCATCCATTCGGGACGGTTGCCCGACTCGATGAAGCTTTCAACGATCTTCAGACGCTTGATGATCTTCTTCGGCTTCAATTCACCCGTTGCGACAGCCAGATCAGCGCGCAGCTGCTCGGCCTCGGACTCAAGGTCGATGTTCTGCAACATCTCGCGGATAGCTTCGGCGCCAATGTTCGCGGTAAACGCGTCCATGCCATAGGCATCTTGCGCGTCCATGAACTCCTCTTCCGACATCAACTGACCGTATTGCAGGTCCGTCAGGCCGGGCTCTATCACGACGTAGTTCTCGAAATAGAGGATACGCTCAAGATCACGCAGCGTCATGTCAAGCATCAGACCGATGCGCGACGGCAGCGACTTCAGGAACCAGATGTGCGCGACAGGAGCAGCCAATTCGATATGGCCCATCCGCTCGCGACGCACCTTCTGAAGCGTCACCTCAACACCGCATTTCTCGCAGACAACGCCGCGATACTTCATGCGCTTATATTTACCGCAAAGACATTCGTAGTCCTTGATCGGGCCAAAAATCCGCGCGCAGAACAGACCGTCGCGTTCAGGCTTGAACGTCCGGTAGTTGATCGTCTCGGGCTTTTTGATCTCGCCGTAGGACCACGAAAGAATACGCTCGGGTGACGCCAGAGAGATTTTGATCTCGTCGAACGTTTTAACGGGCGCAAGCGGGTTAAACGGGTTTGTTGTCAGTTCCTGGTTCATGCTTTTTCCTTAGAGGCTGGCGTTGGAGAAGGTGGGAGTGACGAAAACCGTCACTCGTCATCCTCCACCGCATCCAGGAGTTCCATGTTTAGACCGAGGCCTCGGACTTCCTTGACCAGAACGTTGAAGCTTTCGGGCACGCCCGCTTCAAAGTTGTCCTCGCCTTTGACAATCGACTCGTAGACTTTGGTACGGCCTGCAACGTCGTCCGACTTGACAGTGAGCATCTCCTGAAGCGTGTATGCCGCACCGTAGGCTTCCAGCGCCCAGACTTCCATCTCCCCGAAACGCTGACCGCCGAACTGGGCTTTACCACCCAGAGGCTGCTGCGTGACAAGGCTGTAAGGCCCGGTTGATCGCGCGTGGATCTTGTCATCGACAAGGTGGTGCAGCTTCAGAAGGTACTTGATACCGACCGTCACCTGCCGCGCAAACTTCTCGCCTGTACGACCATCGAACAAGTCCGATTGACCGCTTTGGCTGAACCCAGCGCGTGTCAGCGCATCGTTCACGTCAGCTTCTTTCGCACCGTCAAAGACCGGCGTTGCAATCGGCACACCATTTGTTGCGTTGCCCGCAACTTCAAGCAGACGATCTTCGCTGAGATCCTTGATGCCCTCGTCATAGACGTTGTCACCATAAGCGATCTTCATCGCATCACGGACCGGAGTCATATCGCCCGAACGACGGTATTCGCCCAAAGCTTCGTCAATCTGGATACCCAGACCGCGCGATGCCCAACCCATGTGGGTTTCAAGGATCTGACCGACGTTCATGCGCGAAGGCACACCCAGCGGGTTCAAAACGAAGTCCACCGGCGTCCCATCCCCAAGGAACGGCATGTCCTCCATCGGAACAACCTTCGAGATCACACCTTTGTTGCCGTGACGACCAGCCATCTTGTCGCCCGGCTGAAGCTTGCGCTTCACGGCCACAAAGACTTTGACCATCTTCATCACACCCGGCGGAAGATCGTCACCACGACGGACTTTCTCGACCTTGTCCTCAAAGCGGTGATCCAAAGCACGCTTTTGTGCTTCGTACTGCGCATTCAGGGCTTCGATCTGCTGCGCTTCCTTCTCGTCAGCGATAGCAAGCTGCCACCACTGACCACGAGACAACTGTTCAAGAAGGTCTTCGTCGATCTTCGACTTCGGCTTCACGCCTTTCGGACCCTTCACAGCAACTTTGCCCAGAAGGCCGTCCTTCAGACGCGAATAGATGTTGCGCTCAAGGATGCCCAATTCATCGTCCCGGTCACGGGCCAGACGCTCGACTTCTTCACGCTCGATCTGAAGCGCACGCTCGTCTTTTTCGACGCCGTGCCGGTTAAAGACACGAACCTCAACGATCGTTCCGAAATCACCCGGCGGCAGACGTAAAGACGTGTCACGCACGTCGGATGCTTTCTCACCAAAGATGGCGCGCAGAAGCTTTTCTTCCGGCGTCATCGGGCTTTCGCCCTTTGGTGTGATCTTCCCGACCAGAATATCCGCCGGCCCCACTTCCGCGCCGATATAAACGATTCCAGCCTCGTCGAGGTTGCGCAGCGCTTCTTCACCAACGTTCGGGATGTCGCGGGTAATCTCTTCCGGCCCAAGCTTCGTGTCACGGGCCGCGACTTCGAATTCATCAATGTGGATAGACGTAAACACGTCGTCACGCACGATGCGCTCGGAGATCAGGATCGAGTCCTCATAGTTGTAGCCATTCCACGGCATGAAGGCGACGACGACGTTCTTACCAAGGGCCAATTCACCAATATCGGTGGACGGACCGTCCGCAATTACTTCTGTCTTGCCAACCGTGTCACCCACCTTGACCAGCGGACGCTGGTTAATACAGGTGTTCTGGTTCGACCGCTGGAACTTGCGCAGACGATAGATGTCCACACCCGGATCGCCCGGCTCAAGATCAGCTGTTGCGCGCACAACGATACGCTGAGCGTCGACCTGGTCGATGATGCCCGCACGCTTCGCCATGATTGCCGCGCCAGAGTCCTTGGCCACAACTTCTTCGATGCCCGTGCCAACCAGCGGAGCTTCCGCTTGCAACAAAGGAACCGCCTGACGCTGCATGTTCGAGCCCATCAAGGCACGGTTCGCGTCATCGTTTTCAAGAAACGGAATAAGCGAGGCCGCAACCGACACCAGCTGCTTGGGTGAAACGTCAATCAGATCAACATTTTCGCGCTGTGACATCGTGTAGTCACCCGATTTTCGGGTGTTTACGAGGTCATTTACGAATTTGCCGTTCTCATCAAGGTTCGCGTTCGCTTGCGCCACGGTGTGCCGCATTTCTTCTGTGGCCGACAGATAGATAACCTCGTCCGTTACCTTGGTGTCGATCACCTTGCGATACGGCGTTTCGATGAAGCCGTACTTGTTCACGCGAGCGAACGTCGCAAGCGAGTTAATAAGACCAATATTCGGCCCTTCCGGCGTTTCAATCGGGCACATACGACCATAGTGCGTCGGGTGCACGTCGCGCACTTCAAAGCCCGCACGTTCACGTGTCAGACCACCGGGCCCAAGCGCGGAAAGACGACGCTTGTGCGTGACTTCCGAAAGCGGGTTGGTTTGGTCCATAAACTGCGACAGCTGCGACGAGCCGAAGAACTCACGAACGGCTGCAGCAGCAGGCTTGGCGTTGATCAGATCCTGCGGCATCACCGTGTCGATCTCGACCGATGACATACGCTCCTTGATCGCGCGCTCCATCCGAAGCAGTCCAACGCGATACTGGTTCTCCATCAATTCACCAACCGAGCGGACGCGGCGGTTACCAAGGTGGTCAATATCGTCGATATCGCCCTTGCCGTCGCGAAGCTCGACCAATGCCTTGATACAGGCAACGATGTCTTCTTTGCGAAGCGTGCGCTGCGTGTCTTCAGCATCCAGAGCAAGACGCATATTCATCTTCACACGACCAACGGCCGAGAGATCATAACGATCGCTGTCGAAGAACAACGTGTCAAACAAAGCAGACGCTGCGTCCACGGTGGGCGGCTCGCCCGGACGCATGACGCGGTAGATGTCCATCAGTGCCGTGTCACGGCCAAGGTTCTTGTCGGCAGCAAGAGTGTTGCGGATATAAGGACCGACATTGATGTTGTCGATGTCCAGAACCGGGATGTCATTGACCCCTGCATCCATCAGCTCTTTCAGCGTACCGCCACTGACTTCGCCCGCTTTATCAAGCTCCCAAGTCAACTCATCCCCGGCTTCGACATAAATCGCACCGTTTTCTTCGTTGATGATGTCACGGGCTGCAAACCGCCCAATGAGGTTATCAAACGGCACCAGAAGATCCTTAACCTTGCCCTCATCAACCAGCTGCTTCACCGCGCGCGGAGTGATCTTCTTGCCGGCTTCGGCAATCACTTCACCGGTTTTAGCATCGACAAGATCAAACGTAGGACGGGTGCCACGCACACGCTGAGGGAAGAACTTGGTAACCCAACCCTTGTTCTTCTTCAGCTTGAAATTAACCGTATCATAATAGGCATCCATGATGCCTTCTTGGTCAAAGCCCAAAGCATAGAGCAGGGTCGTGACAGGCAATTTCCGGCGACGGTCGATCCGGGCAAAGACATTATCTTTCGCGTCGAATTCAAAGTCGAGCCAGGAGCCACGGTAAGGAATGATACGGCAAGCAAACAAAAGCTTACCAGACGCATGCGTCTTACCCTTGTCGTGGTCAAAGAACACACCGGGCGACCGGTGCATCTGAGACACGATCACCCGCTCGGTACCGTTCACGACGAACGTTCCGTTCGGCGTCATCAAAGGCATGTCGCCCATGAACACGTCTTGTTCCTTGATGTCCTTAACCGATTTCGCACCCGTATCTTCGTCCACATCAAATACGATGAGGCGCAGCGTCACCTTCAAAGGCGCGCTGTAGGTCATGTCACGTTGCTGACATTCCTCAACATCGTATTTCGGCTTCTCAAGCTCGTACTTTACGAACTCGAGAACGGCCGTTTCGTTGAAGTCCTTGATCGGAAAAACCGACTGGAAAACACCCATGATGCCTTCGCCGTCCATTGGCTCCGGCTGATCGCCGGACCCAAGGAAAAGGTCATAGGAAGATTTTTGAACCTCAATAAGGTTCGGCATCTCAAGAACTTCACGAATTTTACCGTAGTACTTGCGAAGACGTTTCTGGCCGAGAAAGGTCGTTGCCATAGGATATGAATCTCCGTTTAATCGGCACGGCCACCGGTTTGGGCGTCCGGAGCAGTGCCAGATCGGAACAGTTTCCGCTTCCATACCAGAGAGACCTCCCAAAGATCCCTCGCCCGAAACGTTAACTGCCCTATCAAAGCGCAACACTCCGTTACGCTGTGATAAGGCAATATCAATGGTTTATGATGCTTGTGGCTGCGCGCTCACCGAATCAAATTTCCGCCTGAGCGATCCAGATAACAACGACTTGGTCGGCTTTCAACCGAAAGCGACACTACAACTGCAATTTACACGCTCCTTTTAAGCCCGGAAAAGCGGCGATGTCCCGAGGCGAATAGCGATAAACGACAGTCTGCTTTGCGGGCGGCGGCTTGGCAAGCCTCATCTGACGACACCGGATGCACCGAGAAAATCTATCCGAGGCATACAAAATGCGCCCGTCACACGCCAATTCGTCGGAAATCTGGTTCAGGAGGGAGTGTTATCTGCCTCTAGCCGGAACGGCTTGCCTCGGCTGCGGCAAAGTAGCGGCGTCCAGAGGCCCCAAAAGTTGGCCCCGGATAGCCCGGCCGGTCCGCAAGGAAACCCTGCGGACCGGAAGAGATTACTTGACTTCGACTTCGGCGCCAGCTGCTTCCAGCTTGCCTTTGACTTCGTCAGCTTCTGCCTTGGAGACGCCTTCTTTGACAGCTTTGCCGCCAGCTTCGACGAGGTCCTTGGCTTCTTTCAGGCCGAGACCTGTGATTGCGCGGACTTCCTTGATCACGTTGATCTTGGAGGCACCAGCCGCCTTCAAGATGACGTCGAATTCTGTCTGCTCTTCAGCAGCATCACCCTCGCCACCAGCAGGACCGGCCACCATGACAGCGCCGCCAGCAGCGGGCTCGATGCCGTATTCGTCCTTCAGGATCGTCTTCAGTTCTTGTGCTTCGAGAAGGGTAAGACCCACGATCTCTTCAGCAAGTTTTTTCAGATCAGCCATTTTAATGCTTTCCGTTTCCTAAGATGTGTTCCAACGCGCAAGGTTAACCCCACGCGGGCACAAGGATTACGCCGCTTCGGCGCGCTCCTCGATGGTTGAGAGAATGCTCGCGATGTTAGAAGCAGGTGCGCCAATCGCGCCAGCGATGTTCGAAGCAGGTGCGCCAATACAGCCGACGATCGAAGCAATAAGCTCCTCACGCGACGGCATTTCAGCCACTGCCTTGATACCGGCGGCATCAAGAGCCGTCTCGCCCATAGTACCACCAAGGATTTCCAACTTCTTGTTGTCCTTGGCGTACTTTTCCATAACCCGTGCCGCAGCAGTCGGATCTTCGGAATAAGCAAGTACGGTCATTCCCGTCAGCAGTCCCCCAAGCGCTTCGCTTGGGCTTCCTTGAAGGGCGATTTTGGCAAGCCTGTTCTTGGCGACACGAATGGACCCCTCTTCCGCTCGCATACGCGAACGAAGGTCCTGCATCTCAGCAACCGTGATACCCGCGTAGTGGGCAACCACTACAACGCCAGAGCTTTCAAAGATTTGGCCGAGTTCCTCGACCACTTTCTCTTTCTGGGCTCTATCCACAGTTTCACTCCAAGTTTGGAGGTTTGACCCTCCGGCTCAACACGGGGGCAACTCATGCCACCCCACGGGTCCTTACGGGTCCTTCAAAATCGCGCCCTCAGTCTCCTGAAAACGTTATTCTTGGTTCCCGTCTCAGGTAGGAATTATGAGCTTTGCAAGATGCGCGGCTCACCCACCGTCTCGGACGAAATGTACGAAGAAGCTACAAAGCACCTTCCCCGGACGAGCGGTCCTTAGAGGGATTCTGGTGACTTGTGAAGGGAAAACTGAGGTTTCCCTATTTGCCAGAATTTGTATCCGTCTGATCCTGCGCGGCGAACGCCTCACCATAGCGGCGGCGCAAGCTTGGACTACGGCGACCAAAAACCGACCCCGCGATCGCCGCCCCCTCCAGAACCCAGACCCCGAAATCTGCCTGGATCTTGTGCCCACCCAGATACGTCATGCCCAGTTCCCGGCAAACCTGAGCACCCGCCGCTGTGCATGAGACTGTTCCAATTCCCCCGAGATAGATGTCACGCCGAGCGAGACCTTCCAGAAACGTGACGAAAGACGACAGCAAAAGCGGACTGGCGGCCTCATGCCCGGCGCGTACCACAAGCGCCGGACAATACCCGAAATACTCGCCCGGCAAGAGCGCGCGCCGCAGACGATCTACTTTCATATCCGACTCGCGATACTCCCCTGCACGAAACAACGCCTCGTCCTCTGGCAGCAGAAACGGCAAAGCCCACTTCGCAACAATCCTATCGCCTTCAAGAACCATCGCCCAGTGATCCCGGACGGCCATATACATCGGAACAAATGTCGCCCTCGAAGGGGCAAAAGCCTCTGGCAACTCCCCGAACTCGGCGTCAGCCATATCAAGCCCCGAGACAATCGCAGCCTCCAATGACCCGCCAAAGGCCTCGTCCAGAACGCTCTGGTCCAAAAGCCGGTAGCCGCGCCCGTGTCGCGCATGCTGCCGGATCTCCCAGTCTTCGCGACACGCCAGAATGTCTTCACGGCTCCAGCCAAGCGCGTCCGAAAGGCGCGGTTCAAGGTCGCCGCGAATAAAAGAAACCGATCGCTCATATTTGCCAATCGCGTCGACACTGACCCCAAGCATCTCGGCCAGAGCCTCTTGGGTCATGCGTCCATTGCGCCCCGCAGTCGCCCGCCAAGCCCGCAATTTCCGCGCAAAGAGTGATGCAGTGGCCAATCAATCGCCCCTTGGACCGTTTAAAAGTCAGATCACAATGCCCTACGACCGCGCTCCCTGCCAAGGGACTTACGGGTGACTTACGGATAGATCCGCTTCTGGCGGGTGACAGCAGTGGGTCATCTGTCCCCGACCGCGCAAAGATGAAGCCGACACAGCCCAACAGCGGAGTTTCCGGATGCGCCTGCCCTTCACCATTTTCTCAGACGTCCTCTGCCACTTGGTTTCCATCACATGGTGCCGACCCACCGACAGTGCAAACCTCGCCAAGTCAGAGGAATGGCATCCAGTCAGACACCAAAACCGCGCAGGCTGGAGCGCGGAAAGACGCCTCCGCTATCCATCACGATAAACGATATCTGAATTTGGACTTTGCACTTTGCTGGGCGGACCCTACCTGTAACCAGAGTTTTACAGGAGGAACCCTTTATGAAAACCGCAACTCACTACCTTGACGAAGCAAACACCGTCGTTCCGAAAATTTCGCCCCAAGACGGGATTTCCAAACATGCCGCAGGGAACACAACCTTCGTTGACGTGCGCGACGGCACCGAGATCGCGGCTTCCGGCACAATCGCAGGCGCCTTGCGTATTCCGCGTGGCATGATGGAGTTTCGCGCCGACAACACCCACGATCTGCACAATGGCGCGCTTAGCAAAGACGCCGACATCGTATTGTTCTGCGGCGCGGGCGGTCAGGCGGCTTTAGCCGGCAAGACAATGAAGGACATGGGCTATAAAAACGTGTCGAACGTCGGTGGGTTTGCGGCATGGAAAGAAGCGGGCGGTCCCGTCGAAGACTGATGTGCGCTGCCTTGCGGCATCACAGTGATGAGGGGGCTCGTCTGCCCCCTCAAACTCCCCCGAGAGTATTTTAGCCAAAAAGAAATCAGCGAAAGCTGGCGTAGGGAATGTAGCGGACAAGATCGCCTTCTAAGATCGTCCGGGCTTCGTCGCCAATTTCAACCAGACCATCTGCCCAGCCGAGGCCGGAAATGCGGCCTGACCCTTCAGAATGGAACACCTCGGCCGCGCCTTCGGCGTTTATTCGCGCCCGCAGGTACTCCCGCCGCCCCGGCTTTTTGATTTTCCCAAACGCCGCAGGCACCATGAAGCCTTGCGGCACGCGCCAATCCTCGCCGCCCATCAGCCCCAATGCAGGCCGTGCAAAAATCATCGTGCAGACCAATGCAGCGACAGGATTGCCCGGAAGCGCAAAAACCGGGACGCCACCCCACATCCCAAGCGCCAGGGGCCTGCCCGGCTTTAATGCGATACGCCAATCATGCCGCACACCTGCGTCGCCCAAGGCCGCCGAAACGTGGTCTTCGTCCCCAGCCGATGCGCCACCAGAAGTAAGGATGACGTCAACCTCTCCCGCCGCGGCATCAAGGCGCGCAATGACCGCCGCCCGGTCATCGCCCACATGGCCAAGGTCAACTGCCGCCATCCGCCAATCCGACAAAAGCGCCAACAACATGGGACGATTTGCGTCGTAAGTGCGCGCCGGATCCTGCGTAGATCCCGGGGCGACGATCTCGTCACCTGTAGACAAAACGCCAACACGAAGCGGGCGGAACACAGATAATTCAGTCACACCGGTTGCGGCCAAGAGCGCCAGCTCGGCAGGCCCCAACCGACAGCCGGCCAGAACCGCCACTTCGCCCGCCTCCACGTCTTCACCCGCACGGCGCGCATTCGCACCAGCCTTCACCGGCCCTTCAAAAGCAACCCGTGCGCCGTCGGTCGTCGTGTCTTCTTCAAGCACCACAGTATCAACGCCGTCCGGCAAGATCGCGCCGGTCAGAATACGGATCGCAGAACCTTGCGGAACCACGCCGTCAAAGGCCGCCCCAGCCGCCGCGCGACCATCGGCCAGCGGCAAAATCTGGTCCCCTGCTCCCGTCACGCTATGCGCAAACCCATATCCGTCAACCGCCGAATTCGCGGCCGGAGGGTTCGCGCGAAGCGCCACAGCGTCTTTCGCCAACACACGCCCCAATGCCTCTGAGGACGCGCAGGTTTCAATGCGCGCCACCGGCACCAAAGCCGCGCGCAGCCGCCCCAAAGCATCATTAACCGGTGTCCAGTCGACGCCGGGCGGCAGGGCAAAGCAATCGTTCTTCAGGCGCGGCGGCTTAAGCATCTGATCTCTCGTCAATTCGTCCAACCGATCCCCATGACCGCTTCCCAAAATCCACGCTTCTTCCCGCGCAACATCAGGCACATCCATCCAAACAGCCAATTCGTCTTGCGGCAAGCGCGACAAGGCCACAGATAAAAGCTGCACCTGCGCGCGATCCCGAATGACATCTCCCGACCGCCGCACTGCACGGTCCACCAAAGACGGCCAAATCTCAGCCAAAACCACGGATGCCGCGCCACAGTCTTCAAACGGCCAGACCGCAACCCCCGACATCTGGCGAAGCCGCGCCATAACTGGCAACCCCATCAATACCTGACCCCCAACGGTCGGCGGAAACGCCAGTTGAAAGCAACTTGACGCAGACTGCGCAACCACATCCGTCGCGCGCTTTTCCGCAAACCCGTCAAAGCGGACGTCCACTTTGCGGTAAGGAACGCCGGGGTTGCGGTCCTTGGCGTGCTTCCCCCAAAAAGGCCCCAAAGCCGGGAACAACGCGTTGATCGCCTCGGCAATCTCGAAGCGATTGTTCTCACCGGATGCATCGTCCCTGATCCGCGCCTCAAGCCAGTCCCAAAGCACAAAAGGATCATCGCTTCCGGTCACACAGCGCGCAAACCCGGACGGATACCCGAATGGAAAATCAAACGTCGCCAACACCCGACGCCCCGCTGCGTTTTCATCCACGAAAAAGGTGCGTAACCAAGTCTCCGCCTCAAGCCGACTGCGCAAATAGACAGGCTCGTCCGAAACACCGTCCCGAGCGATCCCCGCCCAGATCGCGTCTTTCTGAGGTCGCGCCGATTTTGCACGCGCCGCCGACCAGTCCATCACCAGAACCGTATCGAACCGGCTCACAACGCCAGCTCAGCCATGATGAAATCTGCAATCGCTCCGGTGTCATTCAGATCAAATGCCGCCAAATCCCCGTGCGTCGCACTGCAATCCGACGCAATGGCCCGTACGCTTGGCGTCTCAGGCGCCAGCAACGCCATGCCCGTTTCGCCGCGATGGGCTTCGATCATGGCATGATCCGCCGTCTTGAAACCTTCCACCAAAACCAGATCAACCGGAGACAGCTTTGCAAGCAACGCGTCCAGATCCGGCTCGCCTGCACCGCGCAGTTCCGCCATCAACGCCCAGCGCTGAGCTGACCCCAACAGAACTTCGCTGGCGCCGGCCATTCGGTGACGATGAGAATCTTTCCCCGGCTGATCCACATCGAACGCGTGGTGGGCATGCTTTACAGTCGAAACTGTCAGACCGCGCCCGACAAATTCTGCCACAAGGCGCTCCATCAGCCCGGTCTTGCCGGCGTTTTTCCAGCCCACAACCCCCCAGATTTTCATGACAAGCGCCCCGCATAGCTTTCCGCTAAAACCAAATCTTCCGGGGTATTCACATTGAAAAAGGGATCAAAACGCCCAGTTGGGAAATCCGCCATCGCAGTGCCATATATGTCAGTCCACTGAACAACCTTGCGCACGCCATCCGCCAACGCGACCCGCAAATCCTCGCGCAATGCGACGGGCCAAAGCCCGAACGTCGGGTGCCGCCCATTGTCGGTGCGCGCCAAAGCGATAGGTTTGCCCGCAAGTTCGGCTGCCATCTGCAACCGGGGCACCAGATCGCCCGGAAAAAACGGCGTGTCAGCGGCGGCAGTCACAATATGATCAGCACCCTTGGTCGCCGCCCAATCTAGCCCCGCCAAAACCCCAGCAAGCGGCCCCGCAAACCCTTCAACCGTATCGCCAATAACCGGCATCCCAAACGCCGCAAACCGCGCAGGCTCTCCGTTGGCATTCAGACACAGTCCCGCCACCTGAGGCGCGAACCGATCAATCACATGGCCAAGCAGCGTTGATTGTCCAAGCCGCAACAAGCCCTTGTCACCGCCGCCCATCCGTGTCGCCTGCCCTCCCGCCAGGATCACGCCCAATGGTTGTTTCACGCGCCTCTCCAGTCATTCAGACGCGCGCGAAACTCTTTTGCGGTCAACCCCTCAGGTATCGCTGTATCCGGGATCGCGATCATCGACATGCCTGAGCGCAAAACCGTCGCGCCCTTCGCCTTTCGCACCGCATCAATCGCACCCCACTGGAACCGTCGTTCTGACACGTCGTCCCGCATGTCCATGCCGCGCGCATCAAAGCGCACCGAAATCTCGCCTGCCCGATCCCAATGCGTGCCAACGGTCCGGTAAAACTGCCGCATCCGGGTTCGCTGCAAATAGGCAAAGGCCGCAACCATCACAGCGGCCCCCAAGATACCGGCAACCACAAACGTTGGAGGCAACCCCGCCTTCCCGATAGCGCCCGCCAGGACCAATAGCCCAAGCCAGACCACCGCCCAGAAAACCGCGCGATGCAAAAACTTTACGGGCTGCACAGCGCTCCGCCACCAGCCAGTCATGGCGGCGGGCAACACCTTCGTGTCGAACCGATAGCGCAAGACTATCGCGTCAGTTTCGCCCCTCACATCACCATCCACGCTTCGATCCTTTCAATAAGGTCAGATCGACCGGCAACGCAAAATAGACATTGCCCGACGCCAAACCAATCGCGCTTTGTCCCGCAAGCACCCGATCAAACACGCGCCAGCCGAACTGACTGTCCGCCACATCCGCGCCAATGCGCACCCCGTCCAGGCCAAACGTCCAGACTTGTCTGCCGTCCTTCGCGGGCGACGCGTCCGACAAAGCACCCGTCAACCGGCGTACCGGTGCAAGGGCTGACCGCGTCCATACCCACGCCCCTGAGAACGCGGCAGCAATGCCCAACCACACCGGAGGCGAACGGCCAGTCACACCCAAACCACCAGACCCAGCGACAAAAGCGAGACTGTTCCTGCCCCAACCATCGCGATTACAGCCCGCCACCGCGCGTAAGTGAGTTGCCAGGTGTCCGCGTGCCCTGTGGCGATCATCGTCGCAATCTCAGCGCGGGCCTCTTCGGTGCCATAAACTTCAGCTGTAAAGTTATTCAAGCCTCGCCCCCCTTCCGGCGATGCTTGCGGTCTTCTTGCGCAGCGCCCTTGGGGTCTGCGTCACGGGTCAACCGCTCATTGCCCGAAAGGCACTGAAACCGCCGCCCGCGCATCCGTCCGATCAGCGTCAAACCGACCTGGCGCGCAATATCCACACCCCACGCCGTGAACCCCGACCGCGATGCCAGAACCGGTATGCCCATATGCGCACATTTAATCACCATCTCGGAGGTCAAACGCCCGGTGGTATAAAGTATCTTGTCCCCACCCGAAACGCCCTCGGCCACCATCCAGCCTGCGATCTTATCAACTGCATTATGCCGCCCCACGTCTTCCATATAAACCAGGGGTCGATCCCGCTCGCACAACACCGATCCGTGGATAGCGCCAGCCTCAAGATACAACGACGGTGTGCGGTTGATGCGGCCCGCCAAGGCATAAAGCCAGGAAGTCCGCACCTCGGCTTCAGGCAAAGTCAGCCCCTCAAGCCCTTCCATCATATCGCCAAAAACCGTCCCCACCGCACAGCCGCTGGTGCGCGTTTTCTTCTTCAGCTTGCCCTCATAGGTCGTCTGGCCATCCGTGCGCACAACCACCGTCTCCAGCTCTTCATCAAAATCTACGCCAACAACGGCCTCGCCGGGCGCCAACATACCCTGATTGTGCAAGAACCCAAGCGCCAGATACTCAGGGTAATCCCCGATTGTCATCGCCGTCACGATCTCCTGGCCATTCAGAAAAATCGTCAAAGGTCGCTCTTCGATAACGCCAAGATACGCCTCAGTCCCTGTCTCATCCACGCCCGAAAGCCTGCGCGTCAGCCCAGCGCGCCCCGGATCAGGCGCAATCAGATAATGATCAATGTCAGCACGAACCATGATTTGCGTCAGACACCTCCCCGCGATAAGCGCAAACCAATACTAGGACGCCTTCATGACCTCCACCACATCAAAATTCGCATTTGTCTCAGGCTTTTGGGCAGGACTGCCGTTTATCGCGGTGGGTTTTCCATTTGCGTTGTTTTTCGGAATTATCGCGACAGAAGCAGGCATGTCAGTCGCCCAAGCCATGGGTTTCACGATCATCGTGATCGCAGGCGCCTCGCAGTTTACCGCCGTTCAGCTCATGAGCGAAGCCGTCCCGGTCTGGAGCGTCATTGCCGCCGCCCTTGCCGTCAACCTGCGCATGGCGATGTATTCGGCAAGCCTTCAACCCCACCTCGCCACCGCGCCCCTTTGGCAGCGCGCGCTTGTGGCCTACATTAACTTCGACGCAAGTTACGCCATCAGCATCGCACGCTATGAAAAAGAACCGTCCCTCAGCGTGTCTGAGAAAGCCGCCTTTTTTCTGGGAAGCGTGTCGCTTATGACGCCGATTTGGTTCCTGGGGACTTATATCGGAGCCGTCGCCGGAGACCGCTTCCTCAACGGCTTTAACATTGATTTCGCGATGCCCATCCTGTTCCTCGCGCTTGCGGCCCCAATGCTCAAAACTTTGGCTCACCTCGCGGCTGCCGTCACCTCGGTTATCGCAGTGCTTGCGCTCTCCGGCATGCCCTCGGGCACCGGCTTGCTGCTTGCTGCTTTCATCGCGATGGCGGTCGGTGCCGAGATTGAACGGAGACGCGGGCGATGAGCTATACCGATGGCCAAATCTGGACGATCATCGCGATCATAGGTGTTGGCACCTATCTGATCCGCTTTTCGTTCCTCGGACTTGTCGGCAACCGCAAACTGCCGGAATGGGCCCTGCGCCACCTGCGCTACACACCTGTCGCGGTTCTTCCGGGTCTCGTGGCTCCACTGGTGCTAATGCCAAACCCGGTCACCGGCGAGGCCGATCCGGTCCGCATTGCCGCAGCCTTCGCCACAATAGTCGTTGGTTGGTGGCGTAAAGACATGCTCCCCAGCGTCATCGCGGGTGTCATCACCTACGGCGGCCTTCAATACCTTCTCTAGGTGCTTAAGGCCGCTCCAGAAAGACGACGTTGTGTCCCTTGTCGGCCGTCGCGTCGGTCACCAACTTTTCGCGCACGCCGGAAAGTCTGCCGAAATCTTTCGACAAAGCATTCGGGAAATAGCTGAAGCCAATGCCCTCAAAACCAGCAACGCCCGATAAAATCCGGGTAATTGCAAGCGAACACTGCGCCTTTGGAACTGCCCCATAGGCCTTCACAGCGACAAGCAACGCTTCTGCCTGCGCCGCTGTCACGTTCAACTCCTGAACCCGGACATTCCAGGCATCGCGCGCGTGGTAATCCACATATGCCGCCAGCGTACGGGGGGTCATACCAAAATGAACGTCATTGCGCTCGGGCGCGAACGGAACGTCGAACGTACCGGCAGGATCAAACATCACCCGCTCGGACCCGTTGATCAATAATCCCGAATGCCCACCAGATCCGTTCCGCGTGCTAACAACCGTAAACAACGTTACGCGCGTTGGTCCTTCATGGACATACGACGCACGCGCAACGGCGGTATCCGGCGCCCAGACAGGCTCGGCAGGGCCGCCACAGGCAGCAACCCAAAGCGGGAATAAAAGCAGGATCAGATTGCGGAGGACACGCACCCTCACGCCCACAAGATCAGGTATTGAAAATCGCGAGGAAGATCAGAACACAGATCGCAAAAATCGCGACGTTCTTTGCCAAGCGCATAAAGCCTGCAAAGGCTTTCTCCTGATCTTCGATATTCATGCTGCCGTGCTTATGTTCAGACATGGCGGTCTCTCCGGTTCCTGTTTGCAGGTGTGCTACCGCAATCAAACAGCTATGTCACGCAAGGACTAACACGACCGATGGCCGCACCTCACGCCTCGTCTAGCCCCTTGGCCAGATCAAACCCGATCCGTCGCGCAGGGGCTGCCTGATCCGGCTTCGGAGTGGCGCGCAACACAACATTCAACTGGGTCACATGCTGTACCAACTGAATACGCGCGCCTGTCCCGTCGGTCCCGTAAAATGTCACAATGTCGGGATCGAAATACCCAAGTCCTTCGATCCGAAGCACCCCCGCCCCGGTATCCGTTAGCCCCATCGCCACCTCTTGCTCACCGTCCAGCAATTCTTCGAAGTTCTTAATATACAGAATTAAGCGCTCGTAGGCCCATTCTGCCGGGGACTTTTCCTCGAAAGGTTTCTTGGTAATTGCATCCGGCAAAGGCGCGATTTCGGGTCCAGGGCGAGGGCCATCACCAGTGTACACGGCACGCCCCAGGCGCATCGCCGCCGCCTCGACATGTTCCGCCGTCGTCTCGATCTTGTTGTCCATCAGACATCTCCCCGAACTTGCCAAAGCCACGCGCCATCATCGCGACGCACCCGCGTCACGCGACCAGCATGCCAAAGATGCACGCAGTGCGCCATCGCCTCAACAAGCGCGAGCCCAAACTCACCGCCCCGGATATCGCGCTTGAACAGCGTGCGAAAACACTCAACTGCGGTGTGCGGCTCGACCAGAAACGCCGCCAGCCGCGCAAGTGCGCCCTCATGATTGGCGATCAACTGATCAAGCCTCGTCGAAAGACCGAAATAGGGCAGCTTATGCCCAGGCAAAACCAACTGATCTGGCTTCGAAAATGGCGTGAACCGCGCGCAGGACGCCATCCATTCGGCCACGGGATCGGCTTCAGGCTCGGTGGCATACAATCCTAAATTCGGCGATATCGACGGCAAAAACTGATCGCCCCCCAGCACAGCCGCCCCATCCTCGGACCAAAGCGTCAGATGCTCGGGCGCATGCCCATCGCCGGACCAGACGCGCCAGCCACGCCCCCCAAGATCGACCCGATCACCGTCCTTCAGGCGGGTATAGCCAAGCGGTAACGGCGCAACCGTATCGGCAAAATTAAAAGGCCGTTCGCGCAAACGGGCAGCCAGAATATCGGCAGGCATCCCGGCGCTCTCCCAGAAGGCAATCGTCTCGGAAGATGGCCGCTCTTGCACATCCAAAACCAACATCCGCGCTGTCAGCCACGCCGTCCGAGACGTCAGCAACGCGGCCCCGTGTTCAGCCATAAACCAACCCGCAAGCCCAATATGATCAGGATGATGATGCGTGATCAAAACCCGTGCGACCGGCTTGGACGCAAGCGGCCCGTCCAGCAGTTTTTGCCAGATAGCCTTTGTACGCCGACTTTGCATACCAGTATCAACGACGGTCCAGCCGTCCTTGCCGTCCAACACAAAGACATTCACATGATCAAGCGCCATGGGCAGCGGCAACCGGGCCCAAAGAATGCCGTCGCCAACCTCAGCGACCTCGCCCTCCGGCGGCGGCGTTTCAAACGGATAGCGCAAAGAGCGGGTAAATTCAGCCATCAGGCAAGTAGGTCATCCACACTCAGATCGTAAAGCCCCTTGTCGCCAATACGCACCTGCGCCAACAACCCGTCATGCTCGGGCAATAGGCGATCAATGTAAAACCGTGCCACTCCGGCGCGCGCACCTTTGCCACCCACAACATGCGCAGCCTTCAGGTGGAAATGCCCGCCCAAAACCCGCGCGAACGCCCGCAGGTATGGGACCGCAACGGCAAACCTCCCGCCTTGGTCCTGCGCAACCAACCACTCGGTCGTCTCACGCAAACTCTCCGCCGCACTCCACACCGCGTCGCCCAACTCGGGCAGCATTTGACGCGCAGCTTCGGCCCCGCCTTCGATCTCGTCCAAAAGCCGGAACGCTGCCTCGCCGCCGTCCATCATTTTGCGACCCACAAGGTCCATCGCCTGAATGCCGTTGGTGCCTTCGTAAATCGGCGTGATCCGCGCATCACGCAAAAACTGCGCTGCACCGGTTTCCTCAACAAAGCCCATGCCGCCGTGAACCTGCACTCCTTCGCAAGCCACCGCCACGCCCACATCCGATCCAAACGCTTTGGCAATCGGTGTCAAAAACGCAGCGCGCGCCATCCAGGCCGCATCGCCGGTTGCTGTTTCCATATCCAGTGCAACCGCACAGGCATAACAGATCGACCGCGCCGCAAAGATATCCGCCTTCATGCCCATCAGCATCCGGCGCACGTCCGCAAATTCAATGATTGCGCCCGTGCCACCCACCGCGCCCTGCTTGCGCTCAGACGCAAAAGCCACCGCTTTTTGATAGGCGGCTTCAGCCACACCGACGCCCTGAAACCCAACCGCAAGCCGCGCAGCGTTCATCATCGTGAACATGGCAGCCATTCCGCCGTTCTCAGACCCCACAAGCCAACCCGTCGCGCCGTCGTAACTCATCACCGCGGTCGGTGACCCGTGAAGCCCCATTTTATGCTCAAGGCTCACCACACTCAGCGCATTCGCAAGACCAGCAGCGCCGTTCTCATCCGGCAAATACTTCGGCACCATGAACAGGCTGATCCCCCGCGTGCCCGGTGCGGCATCCGGGAGCCGCGCCAAAACCAGATGGCAGACATTATCGACCAGATCATGATCGCCCCATGAGATGAAAATCTTCTGCCCCGAAATCGCAAACGTCCCGTCGCCATTCGACACGGCCTTCGTGCGCAACCCGCCGACATCGCTCCCGGCTTGCGGTTCGGTCAGGTTCATCGTCCCCGACCACGCGCCGGACAACAGCTTCGGTATATAAAGCGCCTTGATCTCGTCTGAGGCATGGGCGTCCAACGCTTGCACTTGCCCTTGAGACAACAACGGCAAAAGCTGAAACGACACACAGGCGCCCGAAAGCATCTCGTTCACTGCGAACTGAACCGTTTCCGGCAACCCCATGCCGCCCTGCGCAACGGAGGCAGCAAGCCCGATCCAACCGCCTTCCGAGAAGGCCGCATAGGCTGCATCAAAGCCGGGAGTCGCCTGAACAACACCCTTCTCAAGCCGAGCAGGATACAAGTCTGAGGCACGGTTCAAAGGCGCTATCACCGCGTCGCACAGCTTGCCAGCCTCGCCCAAGACGGCCAAAACCGTCTCGGATCCAGCATCCGCAAAGCGTTCGGTCGCAACAAGTTGATCGTACCCGACCACTGCCGAAAGCACGAAATCTATGTCTGAAACTGGGGACCGAAAAGACATCCCGACCTCATCTGTCAGCTTGGCAATTTCCCTGTTAGGCGCTAAGCGTCCGCAGGCTCGCTGCAACACTGCGCGCAAGCAGCATGCGCCCACAACACGAACGCCGCGTCACAAAGGCGATAAATGAGCGAAACAGTAGAAACACGCATCCTCGGCACCAGCGACGCCGAGATTGCCGAGGCAGGCCAAAAACTCGGCCGCGGCGAACTTGTGGCGTTCCCAACCGAAACTGTCTACGGCCTCGGTGCGGATGCAACCAACGACAAAGCAGTGGCGCGCATATTTGCTGCGAAAGGCCGGCCCAGCTTCAATCCGCTGATCGCTCATGTCCCCGACATCGAAACAGCGGAACGCCTGTGCGTCTTTAGCCCGGAGGCCCGTTGCCTTGCCGAGGCTTTCTGGCCCGGAGCACTGACCCTGGTCCTGCCCCTTAGACCGGGTAATGGCATCTCAAGACTGGTCACCGCAGGAGGCGGCCACCTCGCCCTACGCATGCCCGCCGGAGACGTCGCAACCGCCATTTTCAAAGCCGCGAAGACCCCAATAGCGGCCCCTTCCGCCAACCCGTCGGGCCGCATCTCCCCCACGACAGCTGATCATGTCAAAGCAGGCCTTATGGGTCGGATAGACGCTATCGTCGACGGCGGCCCCTGCCCCGTCGGCGTCGAAAGCACGATCATCGGCTTCACAAATGGCGCCACTCTTCTGCGCGCTGGCGGCATCCCGGCAGAGGCAATCGAAGCCTGTCTCGGCACAATGCTGAGACCCCCCGCTGCGGACGCAGCCCTGACCGCACCGGGCCAACTGGCCTCGCATTATGCCCCCGGGGCCGCCGTGCGCCTGAATGCGCGAACAGCGGGTGCGGATGAAGTTCTGATCGGCTTTGGAACCATCGCGGGAGACTTTTCGCTGTCGCCGACCGGAGACCTTGTCGAGGCCGCCGCAAACCTCTTCCGACTGCTCCACAAGGCGGATGCAATGCGCAAACCCATCGCCGTGGCGCCCATTCCCGAAACGGGCCTCGGTCGCGCGATCAATGATCGCCTAACCCGGGCAGCAACACCTCGCGATTGACTGCTTGCACCGCCTGACCGCGAAGGGCTGTCTGCCCCCTCGCGCTCCCCAGAGAGTACTTTCCCCAAGAAAAATCGAGGGCGCAAAGGTTATCCCCTAGCACCCTCTTGAGAAGTTGCCTTCTCCTTGGGCGGTGATCGGCGCTCCCGCCTGTACTGCACGAACAATGCCAGTCAAATTGTCTTTCCTCTAAGCCAAAGCGTTTCGCTGTTGACTTGAGACTTTGAGGGGTCCCCTTCGGTTATGTTTGTGCTCCACCCTTTTCAGCAGGAGGAGTACATGACCAAAGCCCTGTCGATGGGTATTCGCAATCGGTTCCGGCGCTCCGCTGAGGAAGGCGGGACCGTTCAGATCATGGAACACCCAGACCTTTATCGCCGGATTGACGATAGATGGCCTGATCGCACCGTGGGTTATTAAAGGGGGCCCTTTTCATGCATGTAAACAAGCACTGCCGGGCAGTGAACGGGCGGATTGGCCTTTGAAACTTACAGTCGCACCCAACGTACAGCCGCTCTGAAACCGCGCCCGGTCGTGATCCTCGACACCCTCGCGCCTCACCTAAATGTTGCGGCGGCTCAGCCCCTGCAAGACAAGAGCCGCTGGGTCCTGTTTCTGCCACCATACAGCCCAAACCTCGACCCTATCGAAATGGCGTTCTCTAAACTGAAAGCGCATCTGCGCAGGGTCGGGGCAAGGACATTTGATCAACTCTTTGAAGCCATCGGCGATATCTGTGACATGTTCAGTCCGCATCAGTGCTGGACCTACCTTCAGACTGCTGGATATGCTTCAAATTGAACGCGAAATCACTTAAGATACTCTGGGATGACCGCCGAAAGGCGCGAAGGGCAGCGCCCCTATAAACACGCAAAAGCCTACAGGTTCTCCGACTGCATCATCCCCAGAATATGATATCCGCCATCAACCCGGATAATCTCGCCTGTGGTGAAAGCCCCCTGATCGGACGCAAGATACACAGCCGTTCCGCCCACAGCTTCAAGTGTCGCATTAGACCGCATAGGCGCGTTCATTTCTGTCGTCTTATAAGTCTTACGCGCGCCACCAATCGCAGCACCTGCCAGCGTCTTCATCGGTCCCGGAGAAATCGCGTTTACCCGAATGCCTTCCGGCCCCAGATCATTCGCGAGATACCGCACCGCCGATTCCAATGCCGCCTTGGCCACACCCATCACATTGTAATTCGGCTGCACCCGGTTCGAGCCCATATACGTCAGCGTCATAATCGACCCGCCGTTCACCATCATCGGCCGCGCACGCCGCGCCACGTCGACAAAAGAATAACACGAGATATCCAACGTGTTTTTTAAGTTCTCGCGCGAGGTATTGATGAACCGGCCCGTTAGCTCGTTTTTGTCCGAAAACGCAATCGAGTGAACCAGAAAATCCAGCGAGTCCCAGCGTTCCGCCAACACCCCAAACGCCGCGTCCAGCGAAGCGTCATCCGTCACATCGACATCTACCAGAATGTCCGAGCCCACGCTTTCGGCCAATGGCTCCAATCGTTTCCCGAATGCCTCGCCCTGATAGGTGAAGGCCAACTCTGCACCCTCGCCAGCCAGCGCTTTCGCGATCCCCCAGGCAATAGATCGCTCGTTCGCAACCCCCATCACCAACCCGCGCTTGCCCGTCATTAGTCCCGGCATCATGTCACCCGTGATATTTGCTCAACGCGAGCGTTGCATTCGTTCCGCCAAAGCCAAAGCTGTTCGACAAAACCGTATCCAGATCAGCGTTCCGCATTTCAGTCACGATCTCTTCGGGGCGCAGCGCCGGATCAAGCTCGGTCACATTGATCGACGGCGCGATAAATCCGCCCTCCATCATCAAAAGCGAATAGATCGCCTCGTGGACGCCCGTGGCCCCCAGCGAATGACCCGTCATCGACTTCGTTGACGAAATCGGCGCGTGCTCGTCGCCAAACACCCGGCGGACAGCCTCAACCTCGGTGATATCCCCCACCGGCGTCGATGTGCCATGCGCGTTGATGTAGTCAACCTTGCGATCACCTATTGTCGAGATCGCCTGCCGCATCGATCGCTCGCCGCCCTCACCCGAAGGCGCCACCATGTCGTAGCCGTCAGATGTCGCGCCGTAGCCGGTGACCTCGGCGTAAATCTTGGCCCCACGCGCTTTCGCGTGCTCCAGTTCCTCCAGCACAACCATGCCGCCGCCGCCGCCGATCACGAAACCATCGCGCGTCGCGTCAAACGCCCGCGCCGCATTTTGCGGCGTGTCGTTGTACTTCGATGACATCGCGCCCATCGCGTCGAACAGACAGGACAACGTCCAGTCCAGTTCCTCGCCACCGCCGGCAAACACAATATCCTGCTTGCCCATCTGGATCAGTTCCGCACCATTGCCAATGCAATGTGCGCTAGTCGAACAGGCCGACGTGATCGAGTAATTCACGCCCTTAATCCTGAACGGTGTGGCAAGGCACGCCGACACGGTCGATGACATGCAACGGGTTACCATGAACGGCCCCATCCGCTTTGGCGCGCCCTTATTGATCACCGCATCAAAGGCCGCGAAAAAGTTCGAGGTCGACGGCCCGCCTGACCCCGCCACCAGACCGGCACGCTCGTTCGACACCTCCGCCTCGGTCAATCCGCTGTCCGCAATCGCCTGCTCCATCGACAGATACGCATAAGCCGCCGTCGGCCCCATAAAGCGCAATTGCCGCTTGTCGATATGGTCCGCCAATTCGATCTGTGGTTTGCCGTGGATCTGACTGCGAAAGCCATGCTCGGCATATTCCGGCGCCGCAACGACACCCGATCTCCCAGCGCGCAGACTGGCTTCGACTTCAGAGGCAGAGTTTCCGATGGGCGAGATAATCCCGATCCCGGTGATAACGACACGACGCATGGGCGGTCCTTTTCTTTGAAGTGTTTGCGCTTAGTTTTCGGACAAAGCGACTTTCATATCTTTGACCAGATAGATGGTCTCTCCATCGGCCTCGACCCGGCCATCAGCAACCCCCATAGTCAAACGACGGGTCTGTATAGCCTTGGTGAAATCAACGTAGTAGGTCAGCATCTTGCGATCCGGTCGCACCATGCCGGTCAGCTTTACCTCGCCAACTCCAAGCGCATAGCCGCGCCCCTGCCAGCCGCGCCAGCCAAGATTAAAGCCCGTCAACTGCCACAGACCATCAAGACCAAGGCAGCCCGGCATAATCGGGTTGCCCGGAAAGTGACAATCAAAGAACCAAAGGTCGGGCGATATATCAAACTCAGCGCGCACATGGCCTTTCCCGTGCTCACCGCCATCCCCGGAAATGTCCGTGATGCGATCCATCATCAACATCGGAGGTTCAGGTAATTGCGCGTTGCCAGGCCCGAAAAGCTCGCCGCGCGCACATGCCAAAAGACCTTCCCGGTCGAACGATGTCGGATATCCACTCATGTCATCCCGCCCCTATCTCGTTATCTTTATTTCACTTTGTCACATAGTTCCTCGCCCATATCAAAGCCTTGGAATGTGGCGCAAGTGCCGAGATGGATGTGACATCAGTGTAAAACATCTGGATTTCACATTGAAACCAAGTGCAATGACACCCTATATTCTAATCAAACAAGGTGATTTTGATCTGATGGATACCGAAACCCAAACCCGCGTCACCGATTGGCTTGCAAAAGCTGACCTGCGCCCGACCCGTCAACGCCTCGCTTTGGCGTCGCTTTTGGTTGGCGACGGGCAGGACCGTCACGTCACTGCAGAAAGCCTCCACGCCGCCTCGCAATCCAGCGAGGACGCCGTGTCTTTGGCCACTGTCTACAACACGTTGCGCGCGTTTTGCGATGCTGGCCTTGTTCAGGAAGTCACCGTGGACGGATCGAAAAGCTACTTCGACACACGGACCGACGACCATCCTCACTTCTACTGGGAAGACGAAATGCGCCTGACAGACGCACCTGCCGATCAGCTTGAAATCCTGCGCCTGCCCGAAGCGCCCGAGGGCACCGAGGTCTCAAAGGTCGACGTGGTGATCAGGCTCCGGCGGCGCTAAAGCAGCCCCAGCAAAGACCAAAGCCTGCGGCCGCTGAAATCGGTGCTAATGCGCGTCTTCTCCGCGCAGCATCCGTAAGTGATGCGCACGATGGTGGTCCTGACTGGCCATCAACCCGAAAAATCCCAATCCCCTGATCCGTGCCGCAACGGCGGGATCATCGCTTGTGACAAGCAGTTCCACCGTATCTTCCTGGTCTGACACCGTCACGCTCCAGCGATCATCCGTCGCCAATTCGCCCGCATGTGCCGGCACCATCCGCCGCAAAGTCGCAAGCGTCGCGGCGTCTCCTCCGGCTACCGCACGAACCCCGTCTTCCAAGACTACCTCGCGCACCACCGAATGGGTCACAAGGCGGTCCATATCGACAAGGTGGTCGCGCAATCCGCGAACATCGACCGTCGACCACTCGGTGTCCGGATCGGCCTCCAGCAATCTGACTGCCTCCGATAAGGCGGCAAACGCCCCCTGTCCCGCCTCAGTCAAACCGGCGCCGCGAGCGCCCATCTCGCTCTGCGCGCCATGATCGGCGTGGTTCATCTGAGAATATCCAAATCCTGCGCTCGCAAGCAGGATGGAAAGGGCAATTATCGGGATCGATTTCATAGGAACCTCATTGGGTAAGTTGACATCATGCCTACCCGGCCCGCCGACAATCCAGTATGATATCTATCATGTCAGACTGGCGAAGCATTTACGACAACGCAGCCCCACGCGACCTCGCTAAAGGCGACACGCTGTTTCGGCGCGATGATCCTGTGAAATCGATGTTTCTGGTACGCTCCGGCGAGATCGCGCTGGAGAGGTCAATGGCGGACGGGACCGCGCTCACTCTTCATATTGCGACCGATGGCATGGCCGTTGCCGAGGCGTCGCTCTTTGCCGATACCTATCATTGCGACGCCGTCGCCCGATACCCGACAACCATTGCCACCCTTCCCCGCAACGTCGCCATGAATGCGTTCAGGGCCTCTTCTGATGCAGCTCTTGGGCTGATGTCAGTTCTTGCGCGTGACGTTCAGACCCAGCGAGCCCGAATCGAGATCCTTCGCCTGCGCCGGGTCGCGGACCGCCTTGACGCCTGGCTCGATCTTTACGGCCCACCAAAGGAAAGCGGTTGGGTTCGTGTGGCCGATGCAATCGGCGTATCGCAACCCGCACTTTACCGAGAGCTGGCCAGACGTCGAAGCAGTTCCTGACAGGCCCGCCATGACGGCCATGAACTAAACCCATACCAACCTGAACACCGTCACCACATGTGGTGGTCCGGAATGCGCGCGCCACAGGGCGCGCCGATGCAATTCCGACGTGATACGGACGTGCCGATCCCGCGCCAAACCCCTTGCTTTACCGCATCAACCTTTGGCGCGTGTTGCGCAACACCGCCCCGCGGCGGCCGTTGCAAAAACTCGCTCAGATCGGCTTAATCAGATCTGACCCCGCCGCCCGGTTTGAATTCACCGCCTGGTCCACCCGGTGATACGCCAAAGCATCTTCCGGCGCGGACGTCATCAAAGTCGCGGCACCTTTTCCAGCCTCGCCCAGCCACAACGGCCAGTCCTCGGGACCCAAAATCACCGGCATGCGGTGATGGATCGCCGCCACTGCCTGGTTGGCCTGCGTGGTCACAATCGCACATGTCACCAGCAGCGCGTCGCCCTTCTCCCAAACCTGCCAAACCCCTGCAAACGCAAGCGTTTCTCTCTCGCGTGAATGGATATACCATGGCAGGCGTTTACCCTCGCTGTCTTTCGTCCATTCGTAAAACCCAGTCGCCGGAATAAGACACCGCCGATCGCGCGCCGCTGCACGAAAGGCAGGCTTTTCGGCAATCGTTTCCGAGCGCGCATTGATCAACAAAGGCCCATCGGTCAAAGACTTGTACCAATGCGGCAGAAACCCCCAACGCATTGGCCGCAGCCGCCGGATGCCGTCCTCAGACGTCACGGTGTGCACCTGAACCGTCGGACAGACATTGTAGTTGGGAACGTTGGGCAAATCATTCGCCGGAACAGCTTCAAACAATGAAGCCATCGCATCGTCAGGTAATGTGATCGCAAATCGCCCGCACATAGTGATACTGCGCCCCGCCTGTTCCGAGCGGGGCGCCCTTTAGTTTCATTTGGCTATCGCCGCCATCACTGTCCGACAGTCTTGATCCGGCCCTCGACGCCCACCATCACCACGCCAATTTTTTCGACATAGTTGATTACGTCATTGGCATCCCGGTTTCCGTCGTCAGCGTTGATCAGCACCCGACCCCCGCCAAGTGCACCGTAACCGTCACCTCCAGCCAGCATGTAGTTGTTGGTTGCCACCGTATAAAGCTTGTTTGTATCGAGCGGAGCACCACCGACCGTAATCTCGGCCACCCGCGATCCTGCCGGAGCGGTCGGGTCATACACAAAAGCTATGCCAGACACCTGTGGAAAGCGACCTGCTCCATTTTCGACTTGGCTAACTCCGTTTTCGATGGCTGCAAGCACTTGAGACCCTGGTATTTCAGTCACAACTGTTTTGTTGCCGAAGGGAAATTCGCTCAAGATATCACGGCGCGTCAACTCGGCACCTGGTTCATAAGTGCGATCGGCTCTGATGCCGCCCCCTCCGACGATAGCGATATCTGCCCCGGTCGCATCGCGCAACGCATCCGTTGCGAGGTTGCCCATCGCAGATTCCTCTCCACGAACCGTATTTCTTCGTGAGTCTATCGCAACGTCGGTGCGGCCAATGACGATATCCAAGCTTTCATCGAGGCTGGCGTTGAACTGATCAACCATCGCTTGCGATTCAGGATCAGGCACGACGTCCATCGTATCGATGAAGCGAAACATCGGTACCCAGTCGACTTTTCGTTTTCCGTCGTCTTCCGAAATCGTGACCATCAAATCGACCGGCGATAGAAATCGTCCGTCAATCGATGTTTCCACGTAGGCCGTACGGCCGTCGTAAAACGTTCCATATGAATGGTCATCACCTGACATGATGACGTCAAACGCATTCGACCCAATGAGCAAACGGTCATTGGCCACGTTGGTTTGAACCACCCCAACAACAAGATCCGCACCATCTTCACGAGCTTGCTCGGCGGCGGCAATGCCGGTTTCTACCGTTGAGGTAAAGACGAGATCATCAGTTGTGGAAACGCCGGGCGTGGTGTCTTGCGCGACTGGGATAAGAGCAACTATTACGCCGCCCAAATCTTTCATCATAACTCCGCCAACACCCGGCAAGGCAGACCCATCCGCCTGAGTAATGTTGATCGCAGCCCACGGATAGACCGAGGATTCTACTTTGTCGTAGAAATTCTGAACGCCGAAATCAAATTCGTGGTTGCCGGGAACAGCAATGTCGAATGGTTCGAGATTAGTGAGGTCGATCGTATTTTGCCCCTTGTCGAACCCAGAAAGAAGCGAAGGCGAAAGCATGTCACCGTCAAATACGTAGAGCGTATTTGGGTTCGCAGCACGCTCCGCCTTAGCGACGGCGTTTAATCTTGCAAAGCCGCCGCGCCCGTCATCGGCATCAAATTCGTAGACATCTCCTACGCCAAGAATGGTAATTTTGACATCTTCTGACATCGCAGCCCCGGCGCTTAGTGCCAGAATGGCACCGCCGGTCATCAATCTTTTGATCATTTTGGTAAACTCCCCTGTCGTAATCAATCTCAACACTGACCCGATAGCGCGCCGGTGTCAAAAAAAGATGACTCGGCCACACGTATTGTTCCTTGACCGAACGCATCCTGCGCGCCAGAGACGGACCATGCTCATTTTCAAGATATTCCGCCCTTCTGAGTGGCAGTCCCTGCACGTACAGGGCGACACAGACGGCGCCCCGATCGACATCGCGGACGGCTATATTCACTTTTCTACCGCATTTCAGGTGGTCGAGACCGCCGAAAAGCATTTTAAAGATGCAGGTGATCTGCTGCTGCTCGCGCTCGATGGCGACACCCTCGGCGATGACCTGAGATGGGAACCCTCCCGTGGTGGCCAGCTATTCCCGCACCTTTATCGCAAATTGCGACTTGCGGACGTGCTTTGGGCCCGCGCCTATCCACAAACACCGGACGGCCATCTCCTGCCCGAGGGCGTCAAATGAGTGCGATCGAACGCCTCGGCCTCGCTGCCCTGCAATGGCTCGATCCCGAGACGGCGCACAGCCTCGCGCTGAAAGCCCTGAAGACCCCGTTTGCACCTAATATCAGCCCGCCGACGTCGCCTGCGCTTGCCACAGAAGTCGCTGGCCTCAAAATGCCCAATCCCGTGGGCCTTGCCGCCGGTTTTGACAAAAACGCCGAGGCCATCGCCCCCCTCATGCGCGCTGGGTTCGGCTTCCTCGAAGTCGGTGCCGCAACCCCGCGCCCACAACCCGGCAACCCACGCCCACGGCTATTTCGCCTAACCGAAGACAGTGCTGCAATCAACCGCTTCGGGTTCAACAACGAAGGTGTTGAGGCGATCGCCCAACGGCTAGCCAACCGCCCACACGACATACCGGTAGGCCTGAACCTTGGCGCAAACAAAGACAGCAAGGACCGCGCCCACGACTATGTCGAAGTCATGCGCCTTGCTGCGCCGCACATCGACTTTGCCACCGTCAATGTCTCGTCCCCCAACACCGAGAAACTGCGCGACCTGCAAGGAGCTGAGGCCCTGCGCGCGCTTCTGACAGGTGTCACGGACATCAAAGGCACGACGCCCGTCTTCCTCAAGATCGCGCCCGATCTAACAGACGCGGAAATTGCAGAAATCGCCCAAGTGGCGGCAGAAACACGCGTCGACGCGATCATCGCCACCAACACGACACTGTCGCGCGACGGCCTCCAGAACGCGCACAAGGTCCAGGCAGGAGGTCTCTCGGGCCGCCCTCTCTTCGCCCCCTCGACCCGCGTCCTTGCTCGCCTTTACCTCGAAACAAACGGTCATATTCCCCTGATCGGCGTGGGCGGCATCACTTCCGCGGCCGACGCCTACGCCAAAATAAGGGCCGGCGCTTCGGCCGTCCAGCTTTACACCGCAATGGTATTCTGCGGCATGTCGCTGATCCCGCGTATCGTTCATGGCCTTGACGAGATGCTGGCCCATGACAGCTTTACCAACGTCCGCGACGCTGTCGGCGTGTCCGCAAAGGACTACGCATGACCGTCACGATCTGGCACAATCCGCGGTGTTCTAAGTCGCGCCAAACGCTCGCCCTGCTCGAAGCGAACGGCACGCAAATCGAGGTTCGCCACTACCTTCAGGCACCGCCGACCGAGGTTGAAATCCGCGGGGCCCTCGCCCAGCTTGATCTCCCCGCAACGGAGCTGTTGCGCACAGGCGAAAAGCTGTTCAAAGATCTTGGGCTGAAGGGCGTCACCGACAACGACGCCCTGATTGCGGCCATGTCAACCCACCCGATCCTGATCGAACGACCCATCGTATTTTCTAAAGGAAAAGCGCGGCTCGGACGCCCTCCGGAAGCCGTCCTCGACATCCTTTAGTCGCGCGCCGCGCGCTCCAGCGCAGGATAGCGCACGCCCAATGTAACGGCCCTCGCTACAAACGACACGATCAGCGCCACCCAAAGCCCATGATTGCCATAGACCGGGACCAACGCCCAAGCCGCCGCGCCATAGACCAGCGCTGATATAACCATCATGTTGCGCATGTCAGCGGTGCGCGTCGCACCAATAAATATCCCGTCTAACATCCAGGCCGCGACCCCGACAACCGGGGCTGCCACCATCCAAGGCAAGAACTCGCGGGCCTTTACCCGGACTTCTTCGGACGTGGTCATCAAATCAATCACCGCCGGACCGAACACCGCCACGCCCAGCGCGAACAACACCATCACACCGCCGCCCCAGAGGCTGGTCAAAATAGCCCCGCGCCTCAGGCGCGCCAAAGACCGCGCGCCCATTGCCTGGCCCACCAAGGCTTCCGCCGCAAAGGCGAACCCGTCCAAGGCAAAGGCGGTTACATGCAGAAACTGGAGCAGGATTTGGTTCGCCGCCAAAGGCACGTCGCCAAAATCCGCACCCAGAAAAAGAAACGACACAAAGATCGCCTCCAATAACAATGACCGGATCAGAATGTCCCGGTTAACGGCCGCCATCCGGATCAGGCGTGCGCGATCAAGAACCCGCGCCCATTGCTTCCAGAATGGACGCAAAAACGCGTCACGACAAAACCATAACCCAACGACAAGGCCCGACCATTCGGCCAGAAACGTCGCAAACGCCACGCCCTGCACACCCCAGCCAAGCTCCAGCACAAACGCGAAATCAAGAACGATGTTCAGCCCGTTCATCCAGACCTGAATAACCAGCACTGCGCTGGTCCGCTCTGCCGCAATCAGCCAACCAGTGATCCCATAAAGCGCAATAGACGCCGGAGCAGACCAAATGCGGACCTCCATATAATCACGCGCCAAAGTCTCAACCGCTGCCGAAGCAGGGGACACCCGAAACGCACCTGCGAAAATAAACACCTGCAACAGGATCAGGATCACCCCACCTGACAAGCCGATCAGCAACGCACGGCTCAGCAAAGAATCCGCCTCGGCCTGATCATTCGCCCCCAGCGCCTGACTGGTCAGCCCGACCGTTCCCATCCGAAGAAACCCGAATATCCAGTAAAACGCTGACAGAATGATCGCACCAATGCCCACAGCCCCGATCGGAACCGGGTCGCCTAACTGACCAACCACCGCCGTGTCGACGATCCCAAGTATCGGAACCGTCGCGTTTGATATTACGATTGGCAAGGCAATCGCGAGCACCCGGGCATGGGTTATGGGCTTGGCCACAGAGGCCGTGTCAGACCCACTCACTCAGCCGATCCACTGTCTGACGGCATAAGAAAATGCCCAGTGGCCTGCGCAAACAACCGGCTACGATTGTCCTGCCAGGCCTCGACATGCACGCTCGCATACCGCCGACCCGACCGATTCACTGTCGCACGCGCGTAGGCATCGCGCGGCAGCCCTGAACGTAAATAATCCACCGTGAAATCAATCGTCTTCGGCAAACGGGGCAAGGTTTCCGGCTGAAGCGCATCCGCATCCACCCGGCCCCCTTCGATCTCCTCCCAAAGCGCTTGCCAGCCCAGCTGAATGATCGCCGTGGTCTCAAGGAACGCAGCCGTCACCCCGCCGTGGATCGCAGGCAACATCGGATTGCCGATAATCGTCTCGTCGAAATTCAAAACCGACGTCAACTCATCGCCGCGCCGATCAAAGGTGATATTCAGGAACTGGATATAAGGAACACCGGCCACCAATGTAGCCAAGGCGCGATCCCGCCGCTCTTTCACAACTTGCATCGGCTCTGGACGTTGCCTCATGACCCCGGCCCCGCTGGGTCGACGGTAAACGCACCCGTCGCGGAGGCCACCGGATTGTCACGGTCATTATCCATCGCCACAGCGCGCACAAACGCGACCGTCCGCGTGATGTGATAACACTCGGCCCGCGCAACCAACGCCTGCCCCGGCGTCGCCGCCCGCATGTAATCGATCCGCAGATCCAAGGTCGCCGTGCTGCCTGGGTTCGCCGGATGCGCAATCACAGCCGCGCCGCTGCACGTGTCCATTAACGTCGAGATTGCACCCCCATGCACAACGCCGGTCTGCGGATCCCCGATCAGACGTGTGTCGTAAGGCATCGACATCTCCGCCACGCCCTCGCCGATCTCGACAAAAGACATCCCCAAAGCACGGGCATGCGGAATGCTTTCAATAAACTGCCGCGCTATCTGCGCCCTGCGATCTTCTGACACCACACGCCTCCTGTTCTGCAATCTATCAACCAGCGCCGCGTTGTTGTTGCAAGCACAGTCTCCATCGTCGCCGTTGATCAACAACCAAAGCGGGACTATCCTCAGGCAAGGGAGAAGGCGCATGCCTGAAGAACGCTTGAATTTCAAGGAAATGTGCGCACGTTTCGACGTCACGCCACGCACCTTGCGATACTACGAGTACCTCGAACTGCTCGCCCCTGAAAAGGAAGGCCGATCCAGATTCTATGCCACACGCGAGATCGCCCGGATGACCCTGATCCTGCGCGGCCGACGATGGGGGTTCAGCCTCGAAGAAATCCGCCAATGGCTTCTGATCTACGAAAAGGAAGGGACCTCGCCTCAGTACCGCGAGTTCGTCCGTCTTGCCGACCGTCAGCTGAATACGCTCGACGCCGAGCTAGAAACACTGACAAACACCATCAAGGACCTCAGAAAAGCACGCGCCGACGTCCTGAAGTCTCTCGAGTAGCCACCGTTTATTCTCGCCAGCACCACCTAAAACAACAAATGAACCTGGAGATCTGCCCTGTGACGCAACGTTTTGTTGACGTTAACGTCAACGTCACTTGCGGGAAGGGCATTGCATGGGCAAGTCTGCATCCTACCCGACTTGGTCCGACCACCTTTTGGAGAGATCCGTGACAGAACATTATTTGACCATTCGCCAGATGTGCGAGGCCTACGACGTTACGCCGCGCACATTGCGGTTTTACGAGGCAAAAGAGCTTATTTCACCGCTCCGCCAAGGCACCCGCCGCCTCTATACCCGCCGGGAACGTGCGCGTCTCAAACTCATCTTGCGCGGAAAACGCTTTGGGTTCAGCCTTGAAGACATCCGGCAGTTGCTCGACCTTTACGACACGTCTGGCCAGAATCTTGTGCAGATCCAACGTGCGTATGAGCTGGCTCTGGAACGTCTCGGCGACATGATCCGCCAGCGCGATGAGTTGACTGTCGCCATCAACGATCTTCGCCAACAGATGGACTGGGGCAACCAGGTCATCGCCTCGTTGACGTCCTCGTCAAGCGCCGCCGCCCAGTAACCCTTTCCCGACCCGGAGGACCCCGCACCTGCCCTTCTTTATCCCGCCTGTTAAAGACATTCAGTTCATCCTCCACGAGGTCCTGAAAGTCTCGCAAAGCGACACCCCCGGCTACGACGAGCTTGATGCCGACTTCACCGGTGCCGTTCTTGAAGAGGCAGGCAAAATCGCCGCGAACGTCCTTCAGCCCCTTAACAGTATCGGCGACGATGAAGGCTGCACGTTGGAAAACGGCGTTGTACGGACACCGAAGGGCTTCAAAGAAGCGTTTGCCACGATGGCGGACGGTGGCTGGATGGGCCTTGATTGTGACCCCGAATACGGCGGTCAGGGCATGCCCCACCTTCTGAACACCGCCACGGGCGAATTGTTTTCTTCGGCCAATATGGCGTTCCAGATGTATGTCGGCCTTAGCCACGGCGCCGCGTCCGCCCTGCACGCCCACGGCACCGACGTGCAAAAAGCTACCTACCTACCCAAGCTTTACGCCGGCGAATGGACCGGCACGATGAACCTGACCGAACCACATTGCGGCACCGATCTGGGTCTTATCCGATCAAAGGCCGCCCCCGAAGATGATGGCAGCTACAAGATCACGGGCCAGAAAATCTGGATCTCAGGCGGCGAAAACGATCTGGCCGAAAACATCGTCCATCTTGTCCTCGCCAAAATCCCGGGCGGTCCAGACGGGGTCAAAGGCATCTCGCTGTTCGTCGTTCCGAAATTCATGGTGAACGAAGACGGCTCCCTTGGCGAGAGGAACACCGTTACGTGCGGCGGGCTCGAGTCCAAAATGGGCATCCACGGCAACGCGACCTGTGTGATGAACTATGACGGCGCGACCGGCTGGCTTCTTGGCGACATGCACAAGGGCATGCGCGCGATGTTCACAATGATGAACGAAGCGCGCCTCTCGGTCGCGCTTCAGGGCTACGCTCAGGCCGAAGTCGCCTACCAGAACGCCCTTGGATTCGCCCAGGATCGCCTTCAGGGGCGTGACGTGACGGGGACAAAAAACCCCGACGGCCCCGCCGATCCGATCATCGTCCACCCGGACGTGCGCCGAAATTTGCTCGATCAGAAATCAATCGCCGAGGGCGGCCGCGCACTGGTGTACTGGGGAGCATCAATGATCGACCGGTCCCAACGTATGGACGACGCAGACGCCGAAGCGATGGTCTCGCTTCTGATCCCAGTGATGAAAGGCTTCCTCACCGACAAAGGCTTCGAGGCCACCGTCCTGGCCCAACAAACCCTCGGAGGGTCCGGCTTCACCAAGGAATGGGGCCTCGAGCAATTCGTGCGCGACGCCCGTATCACCATGATCTACGAGGGCACCAACGGCATCCAGTCGCTTGATCTTGTGGGGCGCAAGCTTGGCCAGAATGGCGGAAAAACGATCATGGCGTTCTTTGAAATGGTCAAAAGCTTCATCAAAGAAAACGAGGGGAACGAGACACTGAAAACCCAGTTCCTCGACCCGCTCAAAGGCGCGTCGAAAGACCTGCAAACCGCCGCTATGTACTTCATGTCTGATGGCCTGAAAAACCCAAACAACGCGCTTGCCGGAAGCTACGACTTCATGCACCTCTTCGGCCACGTGGTCACCGGCCTGATGTGGGCGAAAATGGCGAAAGCAGCGCAGGTAGCATTGGACGACGGCGCGACCGACACTGCGTTCTACACCGCCAAGATTGAAACCGGCCGTTACTACATGGCACGCCAACTGCCGATGACATCCACTCACCTTGCGCGTATTCAATCCGGAGCCGATCCGGTGATGACGCTGGAGGCTGACCACTTCTAAGATCCGGAGCCAACATGCCCAAACGCCTTCGCCTGACCCGTCGCTTCCCCGTCGCCATGACCGAGGACGGCTATCGTCGCCTCAAAAAGTTTTCGGCGGAGGCGGGTCTGGACGAAGGCGAGGCGCTGAGCTTCTTGTTTGAGAACTTCAACTCGGTGATGGACCACGACAATCTCGCAACGCGATTACGATTGTTTAACGCTGAACTAGATTCGAGAAAGAGATAATTATGCGCTTTATCAAATTCTTATCAGCAACCATCCTTGCGACAAGCCTCGCACTTCCGTCTCTGGCCTTCGACGCAGGCGACAAGACTCGCCTTGAACAAGCCCTTCAAGCCTACGCCGCCGACCTCCAAGCCGCCGACTACAAAGCCGTCGTCGCCGCGATCCCGCCGGGCGTGATCGACCTGATCTCAGCGCAAGCCAAGCTTTCGCCCGAAACCATTCGCACATCCGTGACTGCCCAAATGGCAACGATCATGAGCAGTGCAGAAGTCGAAGACTTTTTGATGGATTTCGAGACAATGACAAGCGGCACCACCACCGCCGGAACCAACTATGCCTTCCTGCCAACGACCTCCCGGATCGCAGTTGGCGACAACCCGGTACTCGAGGCCAAGACTCTCACGCTTGCGGTCGATCTGGACAACACATGGCATCTGATGCGGATCGAACTGGATCAACACTACACCATCTTCCGCGCGGCCTATCCGGAATTCGCCGACATTCCACTGCCTGAATAAACTGGCCATAGCATTAATAGACTGGAACCACACAGCCATGACCATCGAACTCCATTGCTTCGGCGAAAGCGGCAACAGCTACAAGGCTGCGCTTGCGCTTGAACTTTCGGGCCTCAATTGGGAACCGGTCTGGGTCGACTTCTTCAACGGCGCAACCCGCGCCCCGGCGTACGCCGAGTTAAACCCGATGGGCGAAGCGCCGGTGATGATCAACGGCGACATTCGCCTCACTCAATCCGGCGTCATCCAACACTACATCACCGAGAAAACCGGCAAGTTCGGCGGCACCACCCCAGAAGAGACCCGTGAAATCTTGCGCTGGGTCCTCTGGGACAACCACAAACTGTCCAGCCAAATCGGAACAACGCGCTTCATGATGAATTTCCTCGCGCCCGAAAAGCGCCCCGAGCAGGTCATCACCTTCCTCCAAGGTCGCCTCAAAGCCGCCTATAGGGTCCTCGACGCGCACCTCACGTCACGTGACTTTATCGTTGGCGGCAACGTCACAAATGCAGATCTCTCCTGCTGCGGTTATCTCTATTATCCGGAACACTTCGGATTTGACCGCACGGACTGGCCCAATATCACGCGATGGCTTGACCGCCTCGCCGGTACGCCGGGATGGAAACATCCCTACGACCTGATGCCCGGCTCCCCCGCCGACCGGGCCTGAAATAAAGGAAAACTCCATGCGCGACGCTTATATCTTCGACGCCGTCCGTTCGCCCCGCGGCAAAGGTCGCGCCGACGGAAGCTTGCACGAAGTGACATCGGTCAAGCTGTCCGCCGACATGCTGAACGCCCTGAAAACGCGCAATAATCTTGAAGGCCACGCCGTTGAAGACGTGATCTGGGGCAATGCCACCCAAGTCATGGAACAAGGCGGTTGCCTTGCGCGCACTGCCGTTCTTGCCTCTCAACTGGACGAACGCATTCCGGGTCTCTCGATTAACCGCTTCTGCGCCTCAGGCATGGAAGCCGTGAACATCGCCGCCAACCAGATTAAAGGCGGCGCGGGCGAAGGCTATATCGCTGGCGGCGTCGAATGCATGAGCCGTGTTCCCATGGGCGCGGACGGCGCGGCGATTGCCGTTGACCCCTCGATCGCCATGAACACCTATTTCGTCCCACAAGGCATCTCCGCCGACATCATCGCCACACAATACGGCATATCACGCAATGACGCGGACGCGCTTGCCGTGGAAAGCCAAAATCGCGCCGCGAAGGCTTGGGGCGCAGGCCGCTTTGACCGCTCGATCATCGCCATCAACGACATGAACGGCCTGCCCATCCTCGCACGCGACGAATACATGCGCCCCGGAACTGACATGCAGGCCCTCGGCGCGCTAAAACCCGCCTTCAAAGATCAGGGCGAGGTCATGCCCGGCTTTGATGCCGTTGCCTTAATGAAGTACCCGCACCTTGAGACGATCAACCATATCCATCACGCCGGCAACTCTTCCGGCATCGTTGACGGCGCGGCGGGTGTCCTCATTGGATCGAAGGCATTCGGCGAAGCGCATGGCCTGAAACCCCGCGCAATCATCCGCGCCACCGCAAAAATCGGCACCGATCCAACGATCATGCTCCTCGGCCCGGTCCCTGCCACTCAGAAAATCCTGAAGGACAGCGGTATCGCCATCAGCGACATCGATCTCTTTGAAGTCAACGAGGCGTTCTCGTCCGTGGTCCTGCGCTTCATGCAGGCCTTTGACGTCGACCACGCCAAAGTGAACGTCAACGGCGGAGCCATTGCTATGGGCCACCCGCTTGGCGCGTCCGGCGCAATTATCATCGGTACTCTCCTTGACGAGATGGAGCGCACCGACAAAACGCTTGGGCTTGCGACGCTCTGTGTGGCCTCGGGCATGGGCGCCGCAACAATCATCGAACGCGTCTGATCGTTAAGACTATGTTGATTTCAATCCAAAGGTGTACCCCCATGAATAAAATATGCCTATGGGCGGCACCAAATGGACGAGATGTCGATCAATACGACCAAGAAGCCGCAGATGGAAATCGACGCTTTTCGAGAGTTTTTCGACTGGTACAGCACCAAGCTGCTGGTGGGGAAACTCGACTGCCTTGCGGATATATATCTCTATCCCTGCTCGCTGCTCATCAATGGACACATCCGCATCGACCATTCGCTCGGCGAGACCAAAGCCTAGGTTCGCAGTCGGCGCGACGATGTCGCCGCAATTGGCGGAGCATCCATATCTGCCAAGGTCCCAGACGTCAGCGAAACGCGCAACGCGCGGTATCCGGGCAAGGTCAACTCCGTGTTTTACGACGCCAAGAACGCGCCCTTGGCGGTCAATACCTCCCGCTATCTTTGTCTATGGGACGTTTAAAACCGCTTGCGGATCGAAAGCGTCGAACTGATCCCTATCTCTATCCCCTTTGGAAAAAGGTCCCTCTTCTCAAGGCCGCACGAACACCGCACCGCACTCCGACTGCCACCTCTCAAAAGACCGCACGCCCCGAATGGCCAGCCGTCCGTCTGCCCATGCCTACAAAGGAATTCACCGATGTCTGATTTCACATATAGCCTCCACGACGACGGCGTTGCGGTCATCACTTGGGATGTGCCCGGAAAATCCATGAACGTGCTGACACGCGAAGCTTTCGTGACTTTCGAAGGCCTGCTCGACAGAGGTCTGGAAGACGAAGCCGTGAAGGGCATCGTCATTACCTCAGGCAAGGACACATTCGCCGGCGGAATGGACCTC
>NZ_CALJXO010000191.1:0-4577 GCF_937988555.1 uncultured Boseongicola sp.
TAACTGGTAGTTTCATCGCGGCCCTCGTCTATGGTGGGGTGGCTCTCCTCGCATTGAGCTCAAAAGGAATCTCGCATGTCTCCCCGATCTGCGCCCCATTTAAAACAAAAACATATGCCATATGTAGTATGTGTTAATTAGGCAGCGGACTCATAAAACTCGATCCACAGACGGACTGAGGCCAGTTTGATCATTGCCAGAAAGTTGCGTGAAGTTTTCTCATACCGCGTGGCGATGCGGCGGAAGGAGGCTTTCAGGCGACCAAAGAAGCGCTCGATTTTGTTACGCTGCTTGTAGATTTCCGTGTCGAAATCCTTGGGAAATTTTCGGTTCGATTTTGATGGGATGACGTCGATTGCACCCTGTTCCCAGATTAACTCACGGATCCAATCAGCGTCATAGGCCTTATCCGCCAGCACGTACTGGCCGGGTTGCAGCGCATCTAGCAGGTGCTTGCAGGGCGGTGCATCATGGGCCTGCCCGGGTGTCAGCTCAAACCGGATCGGTAGACCGTCCTGGTTCGTAAGTGCATGAATTTTCGTGCCTAACCCGCCGCGCGAGCGCCCGAGGCAACGACGCGGGTCGTTTTTTTTAGAGTGGTTGCCGCATGATGGGCGCGGATGCTGGTGCCATCCACCATGACCATGTCCACGTTGTGGGCGTCCGCCACGGCTTCCATGATCCGATCCCAATGGCCTGCATAGCTCCACCTGTTGAAGCGGTTGTAGGCCGTAGTTGGCGGGCCGTATTGCTCTGGCAGGTCGGCCCAGGGGATGCCTGTTCGAAGGACATAGAAAATCCCGTTGATGACGCGCCGGTCGTCAACCCGCTTCACTCCGCGCGTCTTGTTTGGAAGAACCGCTTTGATGAATTCCCACTCCAGATCGCTCATGTCTGATCGTGCCATGTCCCACTCACGCCGTTATTTTCCGGAAATTGAATCACAAGTCTATGCTAAAGAAAAGAAATTAATGGGTGTGCTGCCTAGTCAAATCAGGCATGGTTAGGTTCGGAGTCATGTGCATTTGACCCAGAAGAAGTGTTGGCCCTCCCAATCATAGCGACCCTAGCGGCCGCTTCTAAAGACGGTGCGCCCCGGAATGCGCCTATGTGGTTTATTTGGGAAGACGGTGCTATTTGGTTGCTTGGTTCAACAGATGCCAGTTCCGTAAAGTGCATCAATAACGACCCGAGATGCGCTATTGAAATAGTCCATTTCGACAATACTGCTGGGGTTTTGTTGCATCTTGAACTGCGAGGCGAAGCCAGTACTGAACCGATGTCGCCTGCGAGATTTCGTCAATTGTTGAAGAAGTATTTGTGTGATGAAGAAAGCTGGAATTCGTGGTTCATTGAAAATGTTGCCATGATCGGAAAGCCCGACGGGCGTTTGATAAAACTGAAACCTCAGAGTTTCTTCACTAATAATGTCTCTTACTTCAGGACTGGCCCAGATTTTGCTTGGCCGCCTGTTTCAAGCAAGACTGCAACTTGAACGGCGGGTAAGTCCGCCGCCCAAAGCAGTCGTTCATAATGAGCGCATCACTCTAGACGGTACGGTTGATATCTGATGAGGGTACGATCAGAAAGGCATGGTTTTGCAATGAGAAAGGTTCTTCGCCGGGCATTTTGGGGACTGGTAACTATCTCCCTTGTCGGTAGCGCGGCTCTGTGGGTCTTTGTGCTGGACGGCAGCCCGACAGTCGCGCATGCAGGCGCTCCGACCCCCGAAGATGCCGTCGTTGCCCGTAGTTTTGTCCGGGAGGTGCGCGTTGCGGCGGGCTCAGGCGGCGCGAAGTCGGAACGTCTTATCATGACCCAAGACGACCTCAACAGCCTCATCCGGGTGGCTTCGCGCATTATTCCAGGGCTTCGCGGAAGTTTCGTGGTTAAGGATGGACTTGTCAGCGGTCAGGCATCGGTCCCTGTTCCCGGGACGGGACAATCGCGATGGCTTAACGTATCGGCGGCGGTCCCGGCCTTCGACGGCGGCGTCGTACTACGGGCCGTCCAGGTAGGCGCTTTGAGTGTGCCGCCTGGTCTTGCCCTTGAGCTCGGACGGCTGGGCGGGAATGCGATCTTTGGAAACGATTTTGGAACGACCTTGGTCGAAGCTGCCTCGCGCATGGATATCCAGGACGACCAGGTCTCCTTCGATCTCAATATCGCCGAAATGGGCAAGAACGGTGTCATGCGAGGGCTCTTTGGGGCATTGCGCGGCGCCGAAATGCCGGTCTCCGATGAGATAGATCGATATTACGTCATGATCCGCGAGGCGATGGATGATGGTGTTTTGCCGACTGAAGGTAGCTATCTGCCCTATCTGCTCTTCACGCTTACCGCCACGCTCCAGGACGCGACCTCAGGCGATCTCGCCAATGCCTATACGGCGGCTATCTTCGCACTGACGCGGGTCTGCGGCGCGCGCGACTTTACCCTAGTCGTGGGCGGCCTTGCCGGAGAGGATTTTGTTGAAAAGCGGCCATGGCGCACAGAGTGTTCCGCCGTGACCTTCAACGGCCGCATTGACAGTCGCCGCCATTTTACCACCGCCGCCGCCCTTCAGGCGGCCAGCAACCGTGGTTTTGCCGCATCGGTCGGGGAATTCAAGGAATTGTTCGACACGCTTAAGTCAGGCGGCTTCGATTTCACCGACATCGCTGCCAATAACTCAGGTATTCGCTTGTCCAACAGGCTGATGTCCGCCCCTCCTGAGAATTGGCCGGCGCTGATAGCGCTGATCAAGGAGGAGAACGACGTAATCATTCCATTCGACGGCGTTCCACAAATCATGTCTGAAGAGGACTTCAACGGCCGTTTCGGCTCTATTGAAAGCCGGGAATATCTCCAGATGCTTGACAGCATCGAGGCGAAGATCGACGACCTGCCGATTCACCGAGCACAGTAGCTGGTCTCGGCGATCTGGGCATCGTGTGGTCCGGCGTGGAAACAAGGCGCCCTGACAGCGCCACCAGAACAAGCAAGAGAGGCGCCGATCGGCGGCGCGCTTTTTTGATGTGTCGGTGCGAACAGCGCGTCAAGCCCTTGAGGGGACTGCGAGGCTGGAGTAAATGCGGGATATGGTTATGTTGCTTCGATCAGAGGCGGGCTGGAACGGCGCTACGATCCTTCTGGCGTTTGCGCTCAGCATCGCAAGTCCTGTCATCGCCCAGACTTCAGTCGAAGAACCCCTCCCGCTGGAAGCCGTGATAGACCCCAACGGCCGCGCGGTGCAGCTCAGCTGGGCCACCGTCAATCCGCCGCGGGTCGGCAATGTCGCCGTCAATCGGCGGCGGCTTGGGGAGAGCGGGCCGGGATCGTGGCGGCCGCTTGCCCCCGCGCTGGGGCCGGTCATGCGCTTTACCGACGATACGATCCGCCCGGGCACGGCCTTTGAATATCAAGTGCTGCGCAGCGCCCGCGACGTCGTCGATGTGGGCTACTGGGTCGCCGGCACCGAGGTCCCGGCCGAGGAGACCCGCGGCACAGCACTTCTTGTGGTCGACGATACGCTCGCCGCCCCCCTCGCCGCGCGTCTCGACCGCTTCGCGATGGATCTGGTGGGCGACGGCTGGCGGGTAATCCGCCACAACACTCCGCGCGGAGACGACCGCGATCCGGTGGCCAACCTCGACCGCGCCTGGGCGCTCAGATCATGGGTCCAGAAGCAATATTTCGTCGATCCCTTCGGCCGCCATGCACTGATCCTGATAGGCCATGTGCCGGTGGTGCAGAGCGGCCGCGCCGCGCCCGACGGGCACGCACCTGTCGCACATCCAACCGACCTCTTTTATGCCGAGATGGACGGGAAGTGGCAGGACAACCGCGCGGGCATCCTGTTGCCCAACCAAGTGCCCAGCGACACCATCGAGATGCAGGTCGGTCGCATTGACATGGCCAATCTAAGCGGTGGCGACGGGGATCGCGAGATCCGGCTTCTGGCTGCCTATTTCGACAAGAACCATCACTGGCGTCAGGGCCTGCTTGGCGACCTTCGTGAAGCATACGGCGGGACGGGCTATCTGCAAGTTGAGCGCAATGCCTTACGCAACATCGTCGGGCCAGAGGCGGTGACAGTGGGCGGGCATCACGATGCAGGCGAGGCGCAGCCCTGGCTCTGGGGGGTGGATTTCGGCAGCGCGGACGCCGCACGTTACCCAGAGTTCGCCAACAAGGCGATCTTCACGATCAACTTTGGTAGTGGAAAGCAGCGCTTCAACCGGCGCGGCAACCAGATCTCCGCGATGCTGGCTCAGCCCTGGTACACAATCGCCAGCGGGTGGGGCGGGCGGCCGGCCTGGGTGCTGCATCCCATGGCGCTTGGCCGCAGCATTGGCGAGGTCCACATGCGCACCGTCAACAATGGGACGGTGGTGGGCCCCTACCGCGAGGTCATGGATTATTTTCCGACCGGGCAGTACCTGTGGCGTAACTCTATCTGGGTGAACTTGATGGGCGACCCGACCAGCCGCGCCTTTCCGACCGCCCCTGCCCGCAAGGTGATCGCCCGTGCTACGGGCGCGGGGGTGGAAGTGTCTTGGACCGCTTCGGCTGATCTCGATGTTCAAGGCTACCGG
>NZ_CALJXO010000192.1:0-31934 GCF_937988555.1 uncultured Boseongicola sp.
TAGAAGAAGATCGGGATGTGACAGCTAGAGACAGTCGATTGATCTGTGGGTTCTTTGAGAAACAGAGCTGAATTTGACACCTTTCATGCCGCCCGGCAGGCCCGGTGGCATGAAGTAAAACGGCGCGGCGAGTGTTGCTGCCAGAGCGACTGCCACAGACAAAAGCGATGTCGTAAAACCGAAGATCGCAAGAAGGCTGGCGCCCAGAAGAAACCCAAAGCCTTTTACTGCATTCTTCGAGCCGGTCAGAATAGAGACCCATCGGAAAAGCGCACCGTCCTCGGCTGGTGCCAAAAGATTCACCGCACTTTTCGACTACATCTTGGCCAAATCCTTGGCGACGTCTGACAGACCCTGCAGAGCCATCACGAAGGCAAGCGAGGCTGTGACACTCCAGCTTGGGGAAAGCTGTGTCAGGGCTGTAAGCCCGATGATCTGAAGGCCAAGCCCGGCGTACAGCGCCGATCGTGCCCGACGAGGGTCTTTGTTCGGTCGGTCGACGATGGTTTGTGTATTGGTCACGTCGTGGATTGTGGTGATCGAACCGTGTCGGATACCGAGTTCTTCGTGGATGACTTTGACAATTGGGGCGAGGCAGTTGGTGGTGCAGGACGCCGCGGTGACAAGCCTGTGTGCATCCGAATCGCAAAGGTATTGGTTAGCACCATAGACAAGGTTAAGCGCGCTGCCGTCTTTTACGGGTGCAGAGACAATGACTTTTTTATCTCGGCGGCAAAATAGGGGGCGAGGGCGGCCTCGGATTTGAAAACGCCAGAACAGTCGATGACCATCTCTATCAGCGGGATGTCTTCAATGCCTTTTTCACGGGTGAGGCGGATGTGTTGTCCGTTGACGCTGAACCCGTCTTCGCGCGACGCGATGTCGGCGTCCCAGCGACCGTGGACCGTGTCGAACTCGAGCAAAAGAGCGTGTTGGTCAGTGTCGCCGTAAGGTTTGTTGACCAGAACGATCTCGCCGCCCGAGCCGGTGTCGCAAAGGTCTCGCAAAGCAAGTTTGCCGATGCGGCCCAGTCCATTCAATGCAATGCGTGTCATGTCGGCTTCTCCGTTCACCTGTGGTGTCGGTTTACGTGCGAGAGCATGACGGGCAAGTGAAGGTTTTGTAACAGGGGCCTTTGCCAAAAGCGCAGTTAGGTGGTTCCCAGACGCCGCGCGCGAGGCCAGACGTCCGGGAATTAGCCAGATTTAGATTGCGCGGTCGATTGCGCGTGCGCCTGCGGACACGTCCTGGCCGAGGCCCTCGACGGTGTTGCATGCGGCAAGGCCCAGCAGGACCGCGGTCATCAAGACAAGTTTCTTCATATCCGTCCTCATTCTTCATACCACCAGACATCGGGCTGGAACCCTATCCAGTCGCCATACATCGGCAAGACCGACGGATAGCGAAGCTCTTTGGCATGGGCAAGCCGTGCAATCGGCTGGTGCCACAGTGGAACAACATAGCGCCCCGAGATCAACACACGATCCAGTGCTTTTACGGCCGCACGATAATCCTCAGTCGTTTCGGAGACCAGCATCTCGCCAATAATCGCATCAACGGCTGGATTACGAATACCTGCCCAATTGCGGCTACCGTCCACGTCTGAGGCTTCAGAGCCCCAGTAAAGAAGCTGCTCGTTGCCCGGCGAAAGCGACGGCACACCGCGCGCGTACCATGTCATGTCGAAATCAAACGTTCTGGTGCGCTCGGTGTATTCGGCGCTGTCGATGGTTGTGACGGTTGGGTTGATCCCGATGCGCTGAAGCGCCGAGATATACAGATCGACGATCTGTTGCGGCTCGGATGCGCCCGAGCGCAAGAGAATGTCGAAGGTGAATGCCTCGCCGGTCGTGTTCTTCAACGTCCCGTCCCGAAGCGTCCAGCCTGCCTCTTCCATGATTGAGAGCGCTTTGCGGATGTTGGCACGGTTGCGTTCGGTGCCGTCGCCGACGGGCAGCGTATAGCCCTCGATGGCGCCGGGCAGCAAAGTGGCGGCGTGGGGTTCAAGGAAGTCTCGCACCTTTCCCGTGGCTTCTCCGGGTGCCATGGCAAAAACTGAGTTCCCGAAGGGCGAGGTGATACGCGGTTGCGCTTCGCCGTTGATGGTTGTGTTGATAAACTCGAAATTGAAGGCAGTGATCAGCGCCTCACGGACCCGCCAGTCCTGGAATTGTACGCGACGGGTGTTGAAGACCAGTCCCTTGATGCCGGTCGGGCGCTGGTGCGGAATGATGGATTTGACGACATCACCCGCCTGCACTGCCGGGAAGTCATACTGTGTGTCCCATTTCTGGACGTTGGTTTCGCGCATCGTATTTAGGATGCCGCCTTTGAAGGCTTCGGACATCGCGGTGCCGTCGGAGAAAAATTCCATACGGATTTGGTCAAGATTGTTGGTGCCGCGTCTGAATGGAAGATCAGCGCCCCAATAGTCCGGATTGCGTTCCAAAAGAACGAAGCGTCCGGGTTCGAAGTCGGTAATGATATAGGGCGCACTTGAGATCGGGATGTCGTCTAGACCGCTTTCCGCAAAGTCTTTGCCCTCCCACTGCGCTTTCTGCAAAATTGGGCGCAAACCCATGATTAAGGGCAATTCGTCGTCAGGTGTGTTGAAGGTGAAACGCACCGAGCGCTCGCCGACGGCTTCGGCGCTTGCTACTTTGGCCCAGGTCCCCGCGTAGCGGGGGTGGCCGATGGTGCCAAGGGTTTCAAATGACCAAAGCACGTCCTCGACTGTTACGGGGGCACCGTCCGAGAATCGCGCTGCGGGGTTGAGCGTGAACTCGACCCATGAGCGGTCCTCGGGGGTCTCGATTGATTCGGCCAAGAGACCGTAAAGCGTGAACGGTTCTGCATAACTGCGGCCCATAAGGCTCTCGTATGCCAAAAAGCGCAGTTGCCACGGCGTGCGGCCCTTGCGGATGTGGGGATTGAGCGAATCGAACCCGCCGACTTCACCCTGAACAATCGCGCCACCTTTCGGGGCGTCGGGGTTCACATGGGGCTGAGACACAAAATCAGGTGGAAGAGCAGGGTCGCCATACATAGCTATGGCGTGTTTGGGCTCGGCCTGAGTCGCCCCAGTTAAAACGGCAGCGGCGATGCCAACTGCTGCGAAAAAGTTAATTCCCATTTTGACGGCAATCCTTATGCTCTCTAAAGGTCCTTGGTTTTAGAGCCTATGCGCGACTTTAAACCTTTTCAAACTTTTAGCTTGGCCACCGGCAAATCGTTGCGTATAAAGGACTTACTGCTCGATAGGTTTCTTGCCTGTATGAAACCTGCCTCAATAACTTAGCGCCCGCTTCGTGCGGGCGTTTTTTTTGGCGCGTGGCCGGGACGTTTTTTTTCCGGGGTGGTCAACGTTCATATTTCACCGTCATCGAAGCAAAAAAGCCCCGCGTTGGCGGAGCTTTTGGAGGTCCAGTTTTCAGGACATTTTTAAATAAGTTTCGCCATGGCAACAGCCGTATCGCTCATCCGGTTCGAGAAGCCCCACTCGTTGTCATACCAAGTCAGGATCCGCACCATAGTGCCTTCCATGACCTTGGTCTGATCCATGTGGAAAACCGACGAGTGCGGGTCATGGTTGATGTCAATCGACACAAGCGGCTCGTCTGTGTAGCCAAGAATGCCTTTCAACGGTCCGTCTGCTGCGGCGCGGATGGCGTTGTTCACTTCTTCAATGCTGGTGGCGCGGCTGGCTTCGAACGTCAGGTCTACGACCGAAACGTTCGGGGTCGGCACGCGGATTGCGACGCCGTCGAGCTTGCCGTTCAGTTCGGGAAGCACGAGACCAACCGCTTTCGCAGCCCCTGTGGACGTCGGGATCATCGACAAGGCAGCGGCACGTCCACGGTAGAGGTCTTTGTGCATCGTATCCAAAGTTGGCTGGTCGCCGGTATAGCTGTGGATAGTCGTCATGAAGCCTTTGTTGATGCCGATGGCGTCGTTCAGCACTTTAACAACTGGCGCAAGGCAGTTCGTGGTACACGAGGCGTTTGATACAACGATATCGTCTGCGGTCAGCGATGCGTCATTCACGCCAAAGACGATCGTTTTATCCGCATCAGGACCGGGCGCCGAGATCAGCACACGGCTTGATCCGTTCTCAAGGTGGGCCTGACACTTTTCTTTCGATGTGAAAATTCCGGTACATTCCAGAACGATGTCGACATTTGCCCAAGGCAGATCTGCCGGGTTTCGGATTGCTGTGACCTGAATGGGACCGCGGCCGACATCAATTGTTGTATCAGTCGTTGTTACGGTTGCCGGGAAGCGTCCGTGAACACTGTCATAGCGCAACAGATGCGCATTGGTTTCAACTGGGCCGAGATCGTTGATTGCCACGACTTCGATATCGGTGCGGCCAGATTCGATGATTGCACGCAGGACATTACGTCCAATCCGTCCGAATCCGTTTATTGCGACTTTGACTGCCAAAGGTCTTCTCCTGTTCTCGGCTGGATGCATTTAGCGCCAGAAGGCGATCAATCTGATCAGGTCCATGAATTTTCGTCCTAAAAAAATATGCCACTCAAGGCCAAGGACGAAACTCAGCGCGAAAAACGCGCAAAGGAACAAACCAATTCCAAGTGCGATCCTGTTTGTCATCGCGCGACTTATGGCAAACGAAGGGCAAAGGTTAAAGGTTAAAAGAACAAGCGTAGGCTTTGCTTGGAAGGAGGTGTCAGCGCTAACACTTCAGGGGGCGTTGGCGTCGATCCAGCGCCACGTCTTCATACGTCCGCGAAACCAAGTGCGTTGGCGTTTTGCGTATTGCCGGCTGTGTACGATGATGGCTTGTTTTGCGGCGTCCAGTTTCATGTCGCCATTGACGTGCGCCACAAGCTCTGCAGCTCCAATTGCTTTGGCTGAGGGAAGGCCTTGATGCCAGGTGGGGGCATTGGCGCGCGCTTCATCCAGAACGCCGAGTTCCAGCATTGCGTCAAAGCGTCTCTCGATGCGGGGTATCAGCCAGTCTTTTGGCGCAGAAAGGACCAGTGCTTGCGTCTGTTCAATCGGAAGGGGCGGTGGACCTGTTTTGTCCTGCCACGACGCAAGGCCCCGCCCTGTGCTTTGCATCACCTCCCAGGCACGCTGAACACGGCGGGGGTTGGAGGTATCGATCCGTGCGCGCGTGTCGCCATCCAGTTCAGCGATAAGGGTGTCGACGCCATATTGGGCAAGCCGGTCATCGCCTTCGGCTCGGACGTTGTCCGGAGTCGGTGGTATTGTCGCCAACCCATCGCTTAAGGCAGAAAAATAGAGACCTGTGCCGCCGACGATCACGGGTGGCGTTTCGGCAAGTAAAGGCGTGATGTCGCGAAGCCAATCGCCGACCGAGTAGCTTTGCGTACCCGGCACATGTCCATAGAGCCGGTGTGGAACGTCGGCCTCGTCTTTCATCGATGGGCGCGCCGTGAGAACGCGCCAATCGCTATAGACTTGAAGGGCGTCCGCATTGATCACCGGTCGACCAAAACGCGCGGCGATTGCCATCGCCAGAGCGGACTTCCCGCTTGCGGTTGGACCCGCAATTAGGACCGGGAGTTCTGGGCTGAGGGACGCGATGACCCTGTCGATCAAATTCATTTTGCCAAGGCGTCCTTCGTGCGTTGAATCTTGTGCCGTTTTCGGACATTTTCCCGCCGGGCGCAAAGGCGCGTTGAAATGATGCGAGGGACCGGGCTTATGGCAGACAAAACAGGCAAATCATCTTACAAACGCGTCCTTCTGAAGATATCTGGCGAAGCGCTGATGGGAGATCAGGGCTACGGACTTCACCCGCCAACTGTGGCGCGAATCGCGCGTGAAGTGCAATCGGTGCAAGAGATGGGCGTAGAAGTCTGCATGGTTATCGGTGGCGGCAACATATTCCGGGGCTTGCAAGGCTCTGCGCAAGGTATGGAGCGCACCACTGCAGATTACATGGGAATGCTCGCGACGGTGATGAATGCGCTTGCAATGCAGTCTGCGTTGGAAGAGCTGAAAATCCACACCCGCGTGATCTCGGCGATCCGGATGGATGAGGTTGCCGAACCCTATATTCGCCGCCGCGCTGTGCGCCATCTTGAGAAGAAACGTGTGTGCATTTTTGCCGCCGGCACCGGGAACCCTTATTTTACCACCGATACCGCCGCAACACTGCGCGCCAGCGAGATGTCATGTGAAGCGATCTTCAAGGGCACCAAGGTTGATGGCGTATACGACATGGATCCGGTCAAGTACGCCCACGCCAAGCGCTACGATAAGGTGACTTACGACGAAGTTCTGGCGCAGCACCTAGGTGTCATGGATGCATCGGCAATTGCTCTGGCGCGCGACAATGGTTTGCCGATCATTGTGTTCTCCTTGGACGAGCCCGGCGGGTTCCGAGGTATTCTGGCGGGCGAGGGCACCTATACAATCGTACAGGAAAAGTAGAGCCGGGCAAAACACGACCGCCGTTTGGTGCACAAACCCTGCACGATCGCCTTGGCGCGAAAGGCTATACAAAGCTGGCAAAAGCCGGGTATAGAATGGTTAATCCGGCAAAAGCCCGCGAAAATGGATAAGAGAAACAGGCATGGCAGACGACTTCGACATTGATGTTGACGATATTGAGCGCCGAATGGATGGAGCATTGGCTTCGCTTCGGCAGGAATTTTTGACGCTTCGGACAGGGCGCGCTTCGGCATCGATGCTTGAGCCGATTATGGTCGATGCTTATGGGGCTGTGACACCGATCAATCAGGTCGGTACAGTGAATGTACCTGAGCCGCGCATGATCACGGTAAACGTCTGGGACAAGGGTCTCACCGGCAAAGTCGAAAAAGCGATCCGCGAAAGTGGGCTTGGGATTAATCCGGTTGTGGATGGCACGATTATTCGCCTGCCGATCCCCGAGTTGAACGAAGAGCGGCGTCGCGAATTGTCGAAAGTTGCCGGGACCTACGCAGAAAACGCGCGGATTGCGGTTCGCAATGTCCGCAAAGACGGCATGGACCAGATTAAGAGGGCCAAATCCGACGGTATGTCCGAGGATGATCAGAAATTCTGGGAAGGGGCTGTGCAGGAACTCACCGACAAGGGGATCGCAAAAGTCGATGCGTCTCTCGAAAGTAAGCAAGAAGAAATAATGCAGGTGTAAAAGCACCGCGGGGTGGGGCTAAAACTGAGGAGACCCTTTTGGGCAAATCTGAGCGGACCACACCTGAACATGTGGCCATTATTATGGACGGCAATGGCCGTTGGGCGCAGGCGCGCGGCAAGCCAAGGCTTTTCGGGCATCATGCGGGCGCGCTTCGCGTGCGAGAGATCGTTGAGGCCTGTCCCGATCTTGGTGTGAAGTACCTGACGATCTTCGCGTTTTCGACCGAGAACTGGAAGCGGACCCAGACGGAAGTCTCTGGTCTTATGAAGCTTTTCAAACGCTATTTGATGAGCGAAACCAAGCAGTTGGTTGATTCTGGTGTGCGAGTTCGCTTTATTGGCGACCGCATGAAGCTGGACAACACGCTTGTTGCATTGATGGACGAATTGGAGCTTTTGACAAGCTACAATGATCTTGTGCATTTGACCATTGCGTTGAATTACGGCGGACGGGATGAGGTGGCACGTGCCACAAAAAGGCTGTGTCGGGAAGTTGCTGAAGGCAAGCTTGATCCCGAGTCTGTGGACGCGGAAACGCTGGCGCGCCGTTTGGATACTTACGTGCTTCCAGACCCGGATCTGGTGATTCGCACAAGCGGTGAAGCTCGGATCTCGAATTTCCTTTTGTGGCAATCCGCCTATTCGGAATACGAATTCGTCGAAACACTTTGGCCTGATTTCACACGGGATGAGTTTTCCCGTGTACTGTCCGGATATACCAGCCGTGAACGACGTTATGGAGCCGTACCTGGATGAGCAAAGCCGGTGGGGGCCAGTGGAGTGACTTAGGTCAACGCCTTCTTTCAGGTGGTATTGTAGCTTGCGTCGGCCTTTGGACCATGTGGCTGGGTGGATTGGCGTTTCATATCCTGATAGCGGTGATTTGCGGTATTATGTTGTGGGAACTGCAGCGGATGATCGGTGCGGCGAAACGCGCGATCCCGATGGCGGTGATTACGGCTGCCATTCTGCTTGCGGCAATGGAATTACCTGCAGGTTTTGCGCTGCCGTTGCTGCTTTTGCCCGCCATGGTCGGCGTCAGTCAGATCGAGCAGCATCGTTTCACCTATGCAATCTATAGTGCCGTAATCCTTGTCGCCGGCTTTGGGTTGACTGCGCTTCGAGATGATTTTGGGTTTGGGTGGATGGCGTGGCTGGCGCTTGTTGTGATCTCAACGGATATTCTGGGGTATTTCGCGGGCCGCTTTATCGGAGGCCCGAAATTTTGGCCGAAGGTGAGCCCTAAAAAGACATGGTCGGGGACGTTAGCGGGTTGGATTGGGGCTGCGATCATTGGTGCGGTTTATGTGTTCAACGGGGCGGCAGGACTTGAATTGATCGGCGTTTCCATTGCTATTTCAATGGCATCGCAACTTGGTGACGTCTCGGAAAGCGCATTGAAGCGCCGCATGGGCATTAAGGACAGTTCTAACATTATGCCTGGTCACGGCGGTATGTTTGATCGGTTCGATGGAATGCTTGGCGCGTCCATTCTCCTGTTGATCATTGAGGCTTTGGTGGTGTTCCCGCCCATGCCGGTGAGCCTTTGACGCGTAAGGTTTCAATTCTTGGCTCGACCGGTTCCATCGGCTGCAGCACGGTAGGTCTGATTGAGCGAAAGCCGGACACGTTCGATGTAGTTGCGCTTACGGGGGGACGAAATGTCACCAGACTTGCCAAGCAGGCCCGTGCCCTTGGCGCCGAAATTGCCGTAACCGCCTTTGACGATTGTCTTGAGCCGTTGCGGGACGCCTTGTCGGGGACTGGCATCGAGGTTGCGGCGGGCGAAATGGCGCTTTGCGAGGCGGCTGGGCGCCCTGCAGACTGGGTCATGTCCGCCATCGTGGGCGCCGCCGGATTGCCACCGGGCCTGAAAGCACTGGAGCAAGGCACGACGCTTGCCCTGGCGAACAAGGAAAGCCTCGTCACGGCGGGGTCGCTTCTGAAATCAACGGCGGCGGGAAGTGGTGCACGCATCTTGCCTGTCGATAGCGAGCATTCTGCGGTTTTCCAAGGGCTTGTTGGCGAAGACATCGAGACAGTTGAGCGCGTGATTATCACGGCGTCGGGCGGGGCTTTTCGCGATTGGCCAATAGAGAAACTGGCGTCCGCCACATTGGCCGAAGCCTCGTCTCACCCCAATTGGGATATGGGGAAAAGGATCACGATCGATAGTGCGAGCATGTTCAATAAGGCCTTGGAACTTATTGAAACGCATGAATTTTTCAGTATCGATCCGGACAAAATAGAAGTCATTGTGCATCCCGAGAGCCTGATCCATGCGCTTGTTGGTTTTTGCGATGGAGCCTTGATGGCGCACGTCGGCCCACACGATATGCGCCACGCTATCGGCTATGCGTTGAACTGGCCCGAACGCGACCACCTGCCAGTGGAACGTCTTAATCTGGCCGAGATCGGACAATTTACTTTCCACGAGCCCGATGACGAGCGATATCCGGCGCTGGCGCAGGCCAGATGGGTCATGGAAGAAGGCGGATTGGCGGGCGCGGTATTCAACGCGGCCAAAGAGCGCGCGCTTGATGGTTTCATTGAGGAGCGGATCGGATTTTTGGATATGGCAGCAGTTGTCGCAGACGTGATCGAAATAATGTCAGGTGAGGGTCTAGGTTTGGCCGCGATTACGCTAGATAGCGTTCAGCAAGCAGACGAAACGGCGCGCATGCGGGCTGGCGAGTCTATTTTACGGCGACAGAGATAGGGTTTTCATGGACTTGGCAGGGCTGATTCCGACGTTCGGAAGTATAGTATTCACAATCGCGGCGTTCGTTGTGGCGCTTTCGGTGATTGTGGCGATCCATGAGTATGGCCACTATATTGTGGGCCGCTGGACGGGGATCAAAGCGGATGTGTTTTCCGTTGGGTTTGGACCTGTTTTGTTTAGTAAGACAGATCGCCATGGCACTGCCTGGCAGATTGCTGCGCTGCCTTTCGGTGGGTTCGTAAAGTTTCGCGGAGACGGCAATGCGGCTTCGGCAAAAGATGCTGATGCCATGATCGGTCTTTCAGACCAAGATTTGCGGGAAACAATGCACGGCGCACCGCTTTGGGCGCGCACATTGACGGTCCTTGCAGGGCCAGTATTTAACTTTATCCTTTCGTTTCTGATATTTGCGGCCCTTTTGATGACCCGCGGCGTCGCAAGCGACCCGATCACCATCGAAGAGCTTGTTGCGATGCCGTCTTCCATTCAAGAGCTGGAGCCCGGCGATATCATTCTTGAGGTAAATGGCTTCGTCGTTCCGCCAACTGAAGACTTCAACGATCTTCGCGGGAGCGTCGAGCCGACCGAAACCGCCACCTATACGGTGTTGCGTGAGGGGGCCGAAACGACAGTGCGAGGTCCGTGGCTGTTCCCGGCCCTTGCCGGATCGGTATCACCGGGTTCGGCTGCCGAAGAAGCGGAGCTACTTGAAGGCGATGTGATCACAGCGGTGGACGGTGATCCGATCATCGACTTTGAACAATTGCGCGATAAAGTTCGGGCCTCAAATGGCGCCGCGATCGCTCTGACAGTCTGGCGTGATGGTGTGCTTGGCGATTTTACGATGGCACCACGGCGAACTGATCTGCCACTTGCGGACGGCTCGTTCGAAACCCATTATATCATTGGAGTTTCGCCGGGCATGTCGTTCGTGCCGGCCTCGGAAACCCCGTCGATAGGTCAGGCCCTTGCATATGGCGCAAATCAGATCGTCTTTATTACAAAGTCCAGTTTGTCCGGCCTCTATCATATGGTGGTGGGCAAAATCTCAACCTGTAATATTTCGGGGCCTATTGGTATTGCCGAAACCTCGGGGCAGGCGGCAAGTCAGGGCTGGGTATCGTTCATATGGTTTATCGCCGTCTTGTCGACGGCTGTGGGCATGCTGAACCTGTTTCCCATCCCTGTTTTGGATGGCGGACACCTTGTGTTTTACTTCTGGGAAGCGGTCACAGGGCGTCCCCCAAGCGATCAGGCGCTAAAATATCTGATGGCGGGCGGGTTGACCGTAATGCTTGGTTTGATGCTGTTCGCGGTCACAAACGATCTGTTCTGCCCTTAGTCCGAGCCATCTAAGCGCCTTTGAGACGCCAAATTTCAGCCACATTCCGCCGATATTTCTGGATAATCAAAATGTAGGAAGAAGAACATGCAGGCAATTCAGCACGGTTTCAAAGGACTTGAACTTCTGGTCGAGCTTAACCTTGACCGTTTGATTTTTCTTCTAGCGCTTGGCGGTGCTTTGTTCCTATCCGCCTATATCGGAGCACGGTTTTAAGTCAGCATAAGAACCTGACAACGAAATAGGCCGCCCTTTTGGGGCGGCCTTGTCTTTTGACAGCCCTTTAGAATCTGTTTAATCACGCGCCATAAAGAACAAAAAAGCGGGTGCGGGAATGTGGCGAGCAAATCGAGTTAAAGATCTCTCACTTTGGATTTTGGCGGGGCTTCTGGCGATAGGATTGAACGTGTCCGATGCCGCGGCTCAGACCCGAGTGTCCTCGATCATAGTCAACGGCACGCAGCGTGTGCCAGATGCCACCGTAGTGGATCTTGCCGACATCGAGCCCGGCGCCATTTTAACCGATGGACAGATCAACGATGTGCTGCAACGTATCGTGGCTTCGGGCCTGTTCCAAAACGTTGAAATCGTCCCCGTGGGCAACGGGTTGCGGATCGACGTGGTCGAACGCCCTACAATCAATCGTATCAATATCGAAGGTAACGAGCGTCTGTCTGACGAGGCACTCTTGACTGTTGTCGGCTCGGCACCACGGCGTGTTTATTCGCCGTCGCAAGCGGAAGAAGACGCAAGCGCTATTGTTGGAGCTTACGTCGATTCCGGACGCTTAGCGGCCACTGTGCAGCCTCGGATCATCCGACGTACCGACAACCGCGTGGATCTTGTGTTCGAAGTGCGCGAAGGGCGTGTGGTTGAAAACGAGCGGATCAGCTTTGTTGGAAACCGCGCGTTTTCGGATCGCAGGCTTCGGCGGGCGATAGGAACCAAGCAAGCGGGCTTTTTGCGCGCCATCATCCGCGCGGACTCGTTCATACCCGAGCGGATCGCGTTTGACCGTCAGGCATTGACCGACTTCTATCAATCGCGCGGTTACGTTGACTTCCGGGTTCTGGACGTCACGTCAGAGTTTTCGCGCGAGAGAGACGCAAGTTTTGTGACCTTCAGCGTGCGCGAAGGACAAAAGTTTGCGGTGGGCGCAGTTTCGGTCAGTTCGGAATTTCCGGACGCCGATATAAACGCTTACCGCGACGCGCTTCGTTTGCGGTCAGGGGACACATGGAACCCCGCCCTAATTGACGAACAGATCGCGCGTCTGGAACGCCTGTCGCTTCAGCAGGGTTTTGATTTTCTGCGGGTTGTGCCGCGCGTGACTCGAAATGCGCGGGACCTGACATTGGACGTCGAGTTCGCGCTTGTGCGTGGGCAGCGCATTTTCGTTGAGCGCATTGATATCGAGGGAAACACGACGACCTTGGACCGGGTGATCCGCCGTCAATTTGATCCTGTTGAGGGGGATCCGTTCAATCCACGTGAGATACGCAACGCGGCCGAGCGCATACGCGCCCTTGGTTTCTTTTCCAACGCAGATGTTCAAACGCGGGAAGGATCCGCGCCCGACCAGGTGATCGTCGATGTTGATGTTGAAGAGCAGCCCACAGGCAACCTTAGCTTTGGTGGTACGTTTTCGACGGACTCTGGCTTTGGTATTGTCATCGGTTTTTCTGAGCGGAATTTCCTTGGACGGGGCCAATCGGTCGGCGTGCAAATCCAAACAGGCACCGAGGACAGGAACATCAGCTTAACGTTCCGCGAGCCGGCTTTGTTTGCGCGTGACCTTTCGTTCGGACTTGCGATCAATGATCGGACAACCGACTTCGGCAATGCGGCATATGAAACGCGAGTCACGTCGATCTCGCCGTCGCTTGGGTTTCCCGTGTCCGAAAACGGCCGCGTATCGCTAAGCTACACGCTGGCAAGCGAGGAGATTTTCAACGTCACCGACTCCGCATCAAGTATCATCAAAGGTGAAGAGGGCGATCAAATCCGCAGTTCATTGGGCTATGACTATACGCTTGATCTGCTCCGGGGAGGGCTGAACCCGAACCGCGGTGTGTTGTTCTCTTTCGGGCAAGAGTTTGCGGGCCTTGGTGGCGACACTGAATTTCTGAAGACCACCGCACGTGTTGTCGCTCAACGCGACGTATGGAACGAAGAAGTCACGTTGCGTGCGATTTTGGAAGGCGGCGCGGTTGCGGCTTTGGGCGGCGGCGACACACGGATCACCGATCGCTTTTTCCTGTCGTCTCGGCAGGTGCGCGGATTCTCGTCGCGCGGTATCGGGCCGCGCGACACTGGCGCAACCGAATCCGATGTGCTGGGCGGCAACAAGTACGTGGCGTTACGTCTTGAGGCGGACTTCCCTTTGGGGCTTCCGGAAGAGTTTGGGATCACCGGGGGCGTGTTCCTCGATTTGGGCTCGCTTTGGGGGCTCGACAACACGGCCGGCGACGCGCTCGTGCCGGTGGATGATGGGTTTGAGTTGAGGTCGGCGATTGGATTTTCGTTGCTTTGGGCGACGCCACTTGGTCCGCTTCGCATGAATTTCTCCAACCCGATCAAATCTAACCCGCTGGACGATGAACGTTCGTTCGATTTCACGATTTCGACTGCGTTTTGAACGTGAGGAGGTCGACGCTCACGCTTGCAATTTTTCTATTCTGCGCGCTGGCGACGCCTATGGTGGCGCAAGATACAGCACTTAATCTGCCGCCGCCGATCCTGACAATTGATCAAGACCGCTTGTTTCAGGAAACCGGATTGGGTGCGCGGTCCGCGCGTGCCATCGAGGCAGAGGTCGAAACGCTTGCAGCCGAAAATGCCCAGATTGAAAGCAGGCTGATCGAGCGCGAGCAGGACCTCACCGTGCGCCGCCCTGAATTGCCCGTCGAGGACTTCCGCGCCTTGGCAGATGCATTCGACGGGGACGTGCAGCGTCTTCGTGACGCGCAGGATGAAAAGGCGAGAGAATTAAGCAGGCTTCGGGACGCAGCACGGCAAGAGTTTTTCAACGATGTAGCAGGCATCATCTCGGATATTGTACGCGAGCGCGGAGCGCTTGTTGTTCTGGACAGACGCGACGTCTTTTTGTCCGCCGATCGCATCGACATCACGGACGAGGCCATTGCACGGGTCAATGATGCGGCAACACTCGAGTGATGTGCTTGCGGCAAAGCCGCCCACTTGGTACCACTTTTAAAAATCCGGGCAGAGGACGAAATGAATGACCGAGTCGCTCGCACGCGCTGATATCGATTTGATACAGCGCATAATTCCGCATAGATACCCGTTTCTGCTTGTTGATCGAGTTACCGATATTGATGGGACGTCCTCGGGCATCGGCATCAAAAACGTCACGATGAATGAACCACAGTTTACCGGGCACTTCCCCGGAATGCCGGTTTTCCCGGGGGTGCTGATGGTGGAAGCGATGGCCCAGACGGCTGCAGTGATTGCAGGTGTCGGTCTTGACTTGGCAGACAAGAATTTTGGCGTTTATTTTATGACGATGGACAATGTGAAGTTCCGCCGGAAAGTCATCCCAGGTGATACGCTACGGATGAAAGTTGAAACGCTTCGTAGCGGCGGCAAGGTCTGGAAATTTAAGGGGCGTGCGACGGTCGACGGCGATGTTGCTTGCGAGTGTGAGTTCACAGCAATGATGGACCTTCCAAAGTGAGGATGGATGCCAAAGCGGATGTTCATGCGTCTGCGGTGATCGAACTCGGTGCTGTGATCGAAGCGGGCGCGCGTGTCGGACCGTTTTCTGTCATTGGCGCGCAGGTGGTTTTGCGATCCGGTGTAGATGTAAAATCGCACGCTGTCGTCACAGGGATCACGGAAATCGGCGAAGACACCGTGATTTTTCCGGGCGCTGTGATCGGAGAGATACCGCAAGACCTTAAGTTTAAAGGTGAGGAAACACGGCTGATTGTCGGCAAACGCAATCGGATCCGCGAAGGTGTGACAATGAACACCGGTACTGCAGGCGGTGGCGGTGAAACACGCGTCGGGGATGATTGCCTGTTTATGACGGGGTCCCACGTGGCGCACGATACGATCGTGGGTGATCGTGTGATCGTCGCCAATCAGGGCGCGATTGCCGGGCACTGCGTGATTGGAGACGACGTCATTATCGGCGGTCTGTCGGGAGTTCACCAATGGGTCCGGGTCGGTAAGGGCGCAATTATTGGTGCGGTCACAATGGTGACGAACGATGTCATTCCGTATGGTTTGGTGCAGGGACCACGCGGGTCATTGGACGGGTTGAACTTGGTCGGCTTGAAGCGACGCGGTGTTGGTCGCGCGGATATCTCGGCGCTCAGGGCTGCGTTCCAGTCCCTTGCCAATGGCGAGGGGGCGTTTCAAGAGCGTGCGCGGCATCTCAAGGACAACGCCGAAAGCGCCTATGTTCACGAGATTCTGGACTTTATTCTTGGGTCTTCGGATCGCTCGTTCCTGACGCCGGAGCGATAGGTCGATGCTGGCGTTGATTGCCGGGCAGGGGCGGCTTCCGGCGATACTGGTCGAGCGGCTTAAGACGCGCCCCCACATAGCCTCACTCGATGGTTTTGATCCCGATGGCGTGGCGCCGGATCGGCGGTTTCGACTGGAGACACTTGGGAGCCTGATTGGTGGTCTCAAGGCGGATGGCGTGACCGAGGTCTGTTTTGTCGGAGCGATTGCGCGTCCCGAGATTGATCCCACGGCCTTGGATGCGGCAACATTACCGCTTTTGCCGCGCATTATGCCCGCGCTTCAGATGGGCGATGACGCCGCCCTGCGTGCGGTTCTTGCAATATTTGAGGAGGCCGGGATTTACATCCGCTCAGCGATAGACCTGGCGCCGAATCTTCTGCCCCCTGTGAGCGTTTTGTCAAAACGGCAGATTGAAGAACACCATCGAAAAGACGCAATGCGTGCGGCCGAGATTGCTGCAGCCTTGGGCAATCTCGATCTTGGGCAGTCATGCGTTGTGCGTAAAGGACAAGCGCTTGCACTTGAAGCCTTGCCCGGCACTGACTTCATGCTGAACACATTGGCGGGGACCACCTATGGGCCGGGCGGTTTGTTTTATAAGGCTAAAAAGCCAACGCAAGATGTGCGGATCGACCTGCCCGTAATTGGTGTCGAGACCGTCAGGGGTGCGGCAGCGGCCGGACTTGACGGGTTGGTCATTCAGGCGGGCGGGGTGATGGTGCTTGATCTTGAGGATGTGACCGCCGCGATTGACGAGGCCGGTCTGTTTCTTTGGGTGCGCGACGCATGATTACATGCGCCGTCAAAGCTGTGTGGCTTGCGCTTTTGTTGCCGCGATGAGGCTTTTTGTTTTGGCCGGTGAGCCATCTGGCGACAAACTTGGGGGCGCCCTTCTCGCGGGCTTGAAGTCCATTGTTCCAGACCTTGACGTGCGCGGGGTCGGGGGGCCGATGATGCAAGCACAGGGCATCGAAAGCGAATTCCCAATGGACGAATTGTCGGTCATGGGAATTGCTGAGGTTTTGCCAAAGTACCTGAATCTGAGAAAACGCCTGCATCAGACTGCCGACGCTGTTCTTGAATGGCAGCCTGATGCGCTTTTGACCATTGATAGTCCGGATTTCTCGCTCCGTCTTGCCAAGCTGGTAAAGGCGAAATCATCAATTTGCACGATACAATATGTTGCGCCGTCGGTTTGGGCCTGGCGGCCAAAGCGCGCCGGCAAGATGGCGGCCTATGTTGACCATGTGCTCGCTCTGCTGCCGTTTGAGCCGCCCTACATGGAATACGCAGGTATGGGATGCGATTTCGTCGGGCATCCGGTTGTTGGCGAGCCTGTGGCCACTGATGACGAAGTGCGTGCCTTTCGCGCAAGCGAGAGGATCGAGGATGCACCTTTGATCCTTGTGCTGCCGGGGTCGCGCAAAAGCGAAATCGCCCGGCTATCTGCGGTCTTCGGCGAGACGATGGAGTCCGTCTTGGCCAGCCATGCAAGCGCGCGTATCGTCGTGCCCGCGGCTTCGGCAGTTGCCGATGCGGTCAAAGGCGCGGTCGCGTCCTGGCCCGGCCAACCTATTGTTCTCGACCCTCGCGAGGGCCCTGACGCGGCTGCGCGGAAACGAGCAGCCTTCCGCGCGGCCGACGTGGCTTTGGCGGCCTCGGGCACGGTATCCCTAGAACTTGCAGCAAGCGGGACGCCGATGGTTGTGGCCTATAACATGAGTTGGCTCAGCTGGCAGATTATGTCACGCCTTGCCGCGGTCGACACGGTAACCCTCGTCAATCTGGTAAGTGGCGATAGGGTCGTGCCTGAATTTCTGGGACCAGCCTGCCGCGCGCCAGATATTGCAGCAGCGTTGTTGCTGCTTTTGACGGATTCAACGGCCCGCGACGCGCAAAAAGCCGCGATGGACGTTACGATGGAGCGGCTTGGGCGCGACGGTGAAGGGCCGGGGCTGCGTGCGGCGAAGGCTGTCCTGGGTGTGCTTAAGGGCTAAGCGCCTAGTTACCGCGCCATATCCAGCCGCCCCCCAGCACGCGGCTTGATCCGTTTTGATAAAACACGCAAGCCTGCCCGGGCGAAACACCTTCTTCTGGCTTAAACAATTCCACCTCGGCCGACGTGTCAGATAGCGGTCGGATAGCTGCTTCTGTCGGTGGGCGCGTTGAGCGCACTTTTACCGAAACGTGCCATTCGCTTTGCGACTGAAAGGGAGTATCTCCCAGCCAGTTTATTTCACGAACTGGGATGATGCGGGTCGACAGCATCTCTTTCGGTCCGACGATCACATGATGGGCCTCGACGTCCAGTTTTACCACGTACAGCGGTTCATCTAATCCGCCTATTCCAAGTCCGCGACGTTGTCCGATTGTGTAGTGGATGACGCCCTTGTGGGTGCCAACGACGCGTCCGTCAACATGCACGATATCGCCGGGTTCGGCAGCGCCGGGGCGGAGCTTTTCGATAACGCTTGCGTAGTCGCCGTTCGGGACAAAACAGATGTCCTGACTGTCAGGTTTGTCGGCTATGCCAAGCCCGTAACGTGTAGCAAGGGCGCGTGTCTCGGCCTTGGACGTCAGATGGCCCAAGGGAAACCGTAAAAACGACAGTTGGTCCGGCTTGGTTGAAAACAGGAAATAGCTTTGGTCGCGTGCGGTATCGGCGGCCATATGCAATTCCGGCCCCTCGGGTCCAACTTTCCTTTGAATGTAGTGCCCGGTCGCCATGCAGTCGGCATCGAGATCTTTGGCGGTTTCTAGCAGATCCTTGAATTTCACCCGCTCGTTGCAACGAATGCAGGGAACCGGTGTGGCACCAGCAAGATAGCTGTCTGCAAATTCGTCGATTACTGCATCGCGAAAGATGTTTTCGTAATCGAGCACATAGTGCGGAAAGCCCATGTCCTCGGCCACGCGCCGTGCATCGTGAATGTCGATGCCTGCGCAGCACGCGCCTTTTTTAGAAAGCGCGGCACCGTGGTCATAAAGCTGAAGTGTGACGCCCACGACGTCGTAGCCCTCGCGCGCAAGTTCCGCGGCGACGACCGAACTGTCCACACCGCCCGACATTGCCACAACCACGCGTGTGTCTGCAGGGGCCTTTGGAAAGCCGAGAGAATTCAATGCGTCGCGATTATCGAGCGCCATGCCAGTCACCAATTCGAGAACAGTATTCTTTAGAAATATAGGAAAATGCGATGTAATCGCAAGGGTCGCCTTCACTTTGAGTTAAGGCCTGTTATGCAAAATGACGCTCAAACGTGCCCATGGATGGCCGCCATGTATTTTAAAGAAGCCGATGGTCCGCGCGCAGTTACGTTTCCTGATGGAAATGTCATTACCTGCGCTGATTTACCAGAACCGAACACTGGACGATAGGTCGCAAGCCACAAAGCAGCCGTCGTGCCCGCCGTTACATCCGGACTGATTAAGCGGGATGATGCGCTGGAAATGTACGAAATCTCCTCAGAAGAGTACGATGGTTGGCAATCAATGGGTGCGCGGAATGGAGTGGACGTCTTGAAAGAGACGGTTATTCAACGGATTATATACAACCTATGATTACGACTATATTTTTCTCGAGTTGAATCTGCAGGATATGGAAGGAGAGGAAGTTCTGAGGCAATGGCGCCTTTCCCGGGTCGACACGCCGATTTGTGATTCTCACAGGTTCCGACGACACGGAGAATAAAATTAGGAGTTTGGGCTTCGGTGTGGACGACTATTTGAGCAAGCTATTCCATCGCGAGGAACTTTTTGCGCGTACCCACGCAATCATCTCTCGCTCCAAGGGCGACGCGCAATCTGTGATCAAAACCGGGAAAGTATCCGTCAATCTGGACGCTAAGACTGTCGATTTCGGCGGGCGTGCGGTCCATATGACCGGCAAGGAATATCAGATGCTTGAGCCTCTTTCGTTCCGAAAGAGCGCGACGCTGACCAAATAAATGTTTCTCAACCATCTTTATGGCGGAATAGACGAGCTGGAACTAAAGATAATTGACGTCTTCATTTGCAAGCTACGCAAGAAACTTGCAGAGGCGACAGAAGGCGATAACAACAGCGAGACGGTTTGGGGGCGGGGATACGTTCTGCGTGATCCCGACCCGCTGGCCGTCGAACCCGAGCCGGTTGCCGCAACTGCCTGATCTCTTGTGACAAGCTAAGGCTGGACCTTGCCTTTGCCCGAACCTATCCATGTGAAAATGGGTTTGGGAGCCTCACATGTCTGGTGACGTACCAGTAAGCGATCTGAAGAAGGATCAAGCACGCGCCGAATTGCAGCGCCTGTCTATACTATTGAAACAGGCCAACCACGCCTATCACGGCGAAGACGCTCCTAATATTTCTGACGCTGCTTATGATGCGTTGAAGCGGCGAAACCTTGAGATTGAGGCGCGTTTCCCGACACTTGAGCAGCCAGAGTCTCCGTCCCGTCAAGTCGGCGCAACTGCATCGCACGGCTTCGAGAAAGTCGAACACTCGATTCCAATGCTGTCGCTGGGAAACGCCTTTGACGACAGCGACGTTGTCGATTTTGATACGTCGATCCGAAAGTATCTCGGCCTGCCAACTGAAACGGCTTTGTTCTACACGGCCGAACCAAAGATCGATGGGCTTTCTTTGGCTCTCAGATATGAGGCTGGTGTTCTGGTCCATGCCGCAACGCGCGGCGACGGGCGCGTCGGCGAAAACGTTACTGCAAATGCACGAACTATTAAGAACGTTCCCGTCAGCCTGAACGGTGCGCCGGATGTTCTGGAGGTTCGCGGCGAAGTCTACATGAGCCACGCGGATTTCGAGGCTCTCAATGAAAACCAATTGCGGGCAGGCGGCAAGGTCTTTGCAAATCCACGAAACGCTGCTGCGGGTTCGCTGCGCCAGTTGGACGCCACGATAACTGCGTCGCGTCCATTAAAGTTCTTTGCATATGCATGGGGAAGCGTGAGCGAGCCGTTGGGCAAGACCCAAAGTCAGGCGATCGCGCGCTTGGCAGACCTTGGCTTTTCAACCAATGCGCTTACCCGCGTCTGCCAAAGTCCGGCGGAGCTTATTGAACACTACAGCAGCATCGAAGCGCAGCGGGCGACACTTGGCTACGATATTGATGGTGTGGTTTACAAAGTGAACGAACTTGGCCTGCAGGCCAGGCTTGGTTTCCGCTCGACGACGCCAAGATGGGCCATCGCGCATAAATTCCCGGCCGAACTGGCTTGGACCCGTCTAGAAGCAGTTGATATTCAAGTTGGCCGCACCGGCGCGCTTAGTCCGGTAGCGCGTTTGCATCCGGTAACGGTTGGAGGTGTCGTAGTGTCGAGCGCAACCCTTCACAATGAGGACTACATTGCTGGTCGCGACTCGACTGGGACGACCATTCGCGATGGGAAGGACATTCGCGTCGGCGATTGGGTTCAAGTCTACCGCGCTGGTGATGTCATTCCCAAGGTGGCGGATGTTGATCTGGCAAAACGCCCGGCGGACGCCAAAGCTTTTGTGTTCCCGACGCTTTGTCCTGAGTGCCAGTCCGAGGCGATCCGCGAGCCCGGCGATGCGGTGCGCCGTTGCAGCGGTGGTCTGATTTGCCCCGCTCAGATTATTGAACGTCTGAAGCATTTTGTCTCACGCGCGGCGTTTGATATTGAAGGGCTGGGCGCCAAACAGGTCGAGCAGTTTTTTGAGGATGGCTGGATCAAGGAGCCTGTCGATATCTTCACGCTTCGGGACCGATACGGCGCCGGGCTCCAGCAACTTAAGAACCGCGAGGGGTGGGGTGAGAAATCTGCAAATAATCTGTTTGATGCAATTGACGAAAAGCGCGTAATTCCTCTGAATCGCTTAATATTTGGCTTAGGCATCCGACATGTTGGCGAAGGTGCTGCGTCTCTTCTGGCGCGCCATTACGGGACATGGGATAAATTTGAGGCCGCAATGTCGGGCGCGTCTATCGATGACGATGAGACCTGGGAAGACCTGCTTGCAATCGATGGGGTTGGTCGCGTGATGGCCACATCGCTGGTGACCGCTTTTCATCAAACGGCCGAGCGGGCATCTATCGACCGGCTGGTTGCAAAACTTGATATTCAGCCCGTGTCGCGGCCGGCCACAGACAACAGCCCGGTTGACGGCAAAACCATCGTCTTCACCGGAACGTTAGAGAAGATGACGAGGGCCGAGGCGAAGGCGCGCGCCGAAGCCTTGGGGGCCAAAGTTTCGGGTTCCGTGTCGGCCAAAACCGACATTCTGGTCGCAGGGCCCGGCGCGGGATCGAAGGCGAAAAAGGCCGCTGAGCTTGGTGTCGAGATGATAGATGAAGATGGCTGGCTTGCGATGATCGAGGGGTTATGATGGGCCGCCCGGAAGCACTGTTCCCGCTTTTTTCGGACATAGAAACGCTGCCGGGTGTGGGGGCAAAAACCGCCAAGGCTTTCGCTAATTTGCACATCTTATGCCCAAAGGACCTCGTGCTAACTCTGCCAGTCGCTGGTATTGATCGCCGTCTTCGCCCCGGCATAGAAGGCTTCCCGGCGCCGGGTGTGATCACTGTAAAGGTCAAAGTTGAACACCACCTTCCGGCACGCACGAAGGGGCGTCCGCACCGGGTAGATGTCAGCGATGGCACCACGTCTTTCCAGCTTGTATTTTTTCACGCGCGATTGGAATGGCTGGATCGACAATTGCCGGTTGGCGAGGAAAGGATCGTCTCGGGCAAGCTTGAGGTTTTTGACGGCATCGCACAAATGGTGCATCCCGATCATATCCTGACCACAGATGCAGCGGCGGACATGCCTGAATTCGAGCCTGTCTATCCTTTGACACAAGGAGTTTCGCAGAAACTCATGGCGCGAGCAGCCACGGCTGCGGTGGGGCTTTGCCCCGATCTTGCAGAGTGGATAGATCCGGAATTGAAGGTTCGCGAAGAATGGCCTCACTGGACGGAAGCCGTCAAAGACGCGCATGCCCCGGAAGGCAGTTCTGACATTCTGCCGACAACGTCCGTTCGGGCGCGACTGGCTTATGACGAGTTGTTTGCCCATCAGCTGACGCTTGCGTTGGCACGTGGGCAAAGTCGCCGGCGAAAAGGACGACCCTCGAAGGCGACAGGAAAGCTTCAGGGGCCTGTTTTGAGCGTTTTGCCCTATGTGCCGACGAACGCGCAGATGCGTGCAGTTTCTGAAATACAGGAAGATATGGCAGACGGCCATCGGATGAACCGGCTTTTGCAAGGGGACGTTGGGTCAGGCAAAACCTTCGTAGCCCTGATGTCATTGTTGGCGGCGGTCGAGGCTGGCGGGCAGGGGGCATTGATGGCTCCGACAGAAATATTGGCGCGCCAACACATGCAAGGTTTGCGTCCATTGGCAGAAGCAGCAGGCGTCGTTCTTGAAATTTTGACCGGTCGCGATAGCGGATCAGAGCGTAAAGCAAAGTTGGTCGCTTTGGCCGCGGGCGATATAGATATCTTGGTTGGCACGCATGCCTTATTCCAGAAAGGTGTTGAGTTTCAAGATCTTCGACTTGCGGTGGTGGACGAGCAGCATCGCTTCGGCGTCTCTCAAAGGCTGCAGCTTGGTCGAAAATCCGTGGCAGCAGATGTGCTTGTGATGACGGCCACGCCGATCCCACGGTCGCTTAGTCTGGCCCAATACGGCGATATGGATGTGTCGGTTCTAGATGAAAAGCCGCCAGGGCGAACGCCTGTAACGACGGCCCTGGTGTCATCGGGACGTCTAAGTGAAGTGGTTGATCGCTTGCGGGCATCGCTTGATGAGGGGCGCCAGGCGTACTGGGTGTGTCCGCTTGTTGAAGAAAGCGAGACGTTGGGCCTTGCGGCGGCGGAAGACCGTTTCAAACATTTGCGCGCGACCTTCGGGGAAGGACGCGTTGGGCTGGTCCATGGACAGATGCCGGCGGCGCAAAAGGATGCCGCGATGGCGGCGTTCGTTGCCGGAGAAACCCGGTGCCTTGTCGCCACGACGGTGATCGAGGTGGGGGTCGATGTGGCGAACGCGTCGATCATGGTGGTCGAACGTGCGGAGACGTTTGGTCTTGCGCAGTTGCACCAACTTCGCGGTCGTGTCGGGCGTGGTGCTAAAGCGTCAACCTGCCTTTTGATGTATCAGGTGCCCTTGAGTGAGGCCGGACGGCGTCGGCTGGAAACTTTGCGTGACACGGACGACGGCTTTCGGATTGCGGAAGAAGACCTGGCGATGCGCGGAGCCGGAGATGTGTTGGGAACGGCGCAGTCCGGCATGCCGCGCTTTCGGATTGCTGATCTTGAGCGCCAGGCCGGGTTAATGGCGATGGCGCAAAAAGATGCGCGGCGTTTGATTGACATGGACCCAGGTCTGACGAGCCCGCGCGGTATCGCTGCACGTACACTGCTTTGGCTTTTGGAGCAGGACAAAGCTATTGAAATGATTTCAGTGGGTTAGAGGCATGGGTGGCATTTTGTTCACAAATGTTCTTAAAAAGTTCTTTACACTTAAGCTCAAATTTGAGAACAAAGGGTCAACAAGACGCAGCCATCCGCTGTTTGTTGCGAAGCAAAGGACGCCGACATGACTGAGATTAAAGATACGATTGCCCGTAGCCGAAGCACCATTGCTCAGGATTTCGCGGGCGCAGCCGCGCTTGTTGCGATCTTTATTGTGATGCTCAATCTGCCGGCTCTTTTCTAGGATTACCCTCTGCCTGCGGTCTGGTTGACCGGCCCTGCATCCTGTCCCCAATTTGATGCAATGACACTGTCCCGTCATGATCACCCCTGTCCCGGGGTTTTCACTGGTCATCCCACCAGATACGCCACTGACGCCGCCACCCTTTTGGGTGTGCGGCGTTTTTTTTAGAATATGGTAGGGAGAGTTCTTTTAAAGGGCGCGCGTCAGGTGCAGTCTGCTTTCTCGATCAATTCGATCGCTTCCGCTGTTGCATCAAGCGCAAGCATGATTGAGGCGTGGCGGTTTTTGAAATCCCTCGCAGGGATCAAGACTTCGTATTCACCAAAGGGAGCGCTTGGGACGGGGCCATCGTTTTTCATCATTTCTTTCAACTGGTCGCGCGCCGCGATGATCTCGGCCTTTGAGCGTCCTATGACATTTGACGCCAACACCGATGCCGAAGCTTGCCCCAATGCGCAGGCCTTCACATCCTGCCCGAACGCGGAAATCCGACCATCAGCCATCGACACGTCCACGGTTATCGTTGAGCCGCACAAGGGCGAACGCTTTTTCACCGACGCCTGTGGCGCATCGATGCTGTCAGTAAGCGGAATATCCGCTGCTAATTCCAGAATACGCCCGGAATAAAGCTTGATAAGATCGGTTTCGGCCATGACTTTCCTTTGCGCCTTCAGCCCCCTAGATAGGAGGTCTTCGGCCCTCGCGCAAAGGTTTGGTACATGTCTTTCGATCCATCAAGTCTTGTTTACAATGATCAAGGTTTAATCCCTGCGATCGCACAAGCCGAAAGCGGTGAAGTGATGATGATGGCTTGGATGAATGCCGAGGCCGTCGAAAAAACGCTCGCGACGGCGCGCGTCACTTACTGGTCTCGTTCTCGACAAGCATTTTGGATCAAGGGCGAGTCTTCAGGCCATACGCAGGCATTGATCGATTTCCGTGTGGACTGTGACCGTGATTGCCTTTTGATGATTGTTCGTCAAGAAGGCCCAGCCTGCCATACCAATCGGCGCTCGTGTTTTTATACATCTGTGCAAGACGGTGTCGAGGTCGAGCTTATGGCCCCTGAAATTTCAGACTAAGCCGAAAGCCCAACCATTTGTCTAATATCCGCAGGGCTTGCTCCGGCGTCGCGGTAGGTGCGAATTGCGCGCGCATCATCACGTTTGGCAAGGCGCTTGCCTGCGTCGTCACGGATCAAACGGTGATGGTGGTAAGTTGGTGTTGCAAGTCCAAGAAGCCTCTGAAGAACCACATGAATTTTTGTGGCTTCAAAAAGGTCTTCTCCGCGAACGACATCGGTGATGCCTTGTGCCGCGTCGTCCAGAACGACCGACAAATGATAGCTGGTCCCCATGTCACGGCGCGACAAAACGATATCGCCAATGGTCGACGCTAGGTAACTTTCGTCGATACGAACCGTCGATGTATTACCAAAAATGCGCTCGTTGAAGTCAAGGGGCAGGTCTTCGCGAAGCCGTGTGATGGCGCGAGACATGAACAGGCGTAGGGCCATGTTGTCTGGCATGGGAAGATTTGGATGCAAAGGCGCGTGATGGCGACATGTTCCGGGATAGATCAGACCATCCGGGCCAATTGCGGTTTCGTTTTCCTGCGGAGCCGAGACCGCTTCGGAAATGTCGCGCCGTGTGCAGTCACACGGGAAAAGCACACCATCGGCCCAAAGCTTGGTGAGGGCGTCCTTATAGGCAGGGGATCGCGTTGATTGCCGCACGACGGGTTCGTCCCAGGAAAGACCAAGCCACGACAAGTCGTCGTAAATCTGATCTTCCCACTTGGGCCGCGCACGGCTTTGGTCAATATCTTCGATCCGAACCAGGAACGTGCCGTCGTTTGCACGTGCCATGTCGTGCGCAAGGAACGCGGAATAGGCGTGGCCAAGGTGCAGTGGTCCGGTCGGCGACGGTGCAAATCGAGTGCGAATCGCCATCCTTCAGGTGCGGCGCAGCACGTAAATCGTGGACATCATATCCTTCGCGGGAAGGTGTGGCCCGTGATCTTCAAAAACCAATTCGATGTCCGGAGCCAGAACCGCAATATCCAGACGATCTGTGTATTGTCGATCCGCAAGCGTTGCATCGTTGAAGCTAAAGGCCAGCAATCCACCCGGGCCGATTGCATCGACCAGCATGTCGAGCGTTTCGGGGGGCGCAGCACCAAGGCTGACGACCCCGGTCGCCGCAATAGCAGGATAATCGCCGCGCCGTATGTGTCCCATCGAGCCGGGCAAGCCCTTCCATACCTGACGATAGGCGGGCTTCTCCTCGGCTTGTCGGAGCATCTCGGAGGAAATATCGGTGCCATCAATCACTTGAAACCCAACGGCTTTCAGCGCCATGCCAGCAAGACCAGTGCCGCAGCCAAAATCAAGTATCGGCTTTTCGATGTTTGCGCCACTTTGTCGTAAAGCAAGCGCAAGACGCGTCGGCGTGGCATAGCCCCATGTCGCGACATCGGTTTCATAGCTCTCAGCCCAGTTGGCATAGATCTGTTTGATCTCGTCGCCTGTATGGGCCGTCCATAGGCTTTTCGTAATGTCTTCTTCGCTCATTGCAACATGTTAAAGTATGGGCGGGTCTGAGGCGATGGAAAAATGAGTGCGCGGATCTTGATAGAGAGCGGCACTCCTATTTCGCTGCCATTTCGGGGCGGTCTGCATCCCCAAGCCATGCCTGCCAGTCAACCTTGGCGCGGTCAGTGTAGGCCTTGTAGCGATCACGCCGTCCCCGGCGTCCGCCTTTGGCATCCACGGGCGGAAACAGACCAAAGTTGACGTTCATCGGCTGAAAGGTCTTGGCATCTGCACCACCGGTGATGTGGGTGACTAATGCGCCGGTTGCCGTTGTCACAGGCACGGCCGGAAGGCATTGCCCCTTTAATTCCGCCGCGGCCATACGCCCGGCCAAAAGGCCCATTGCGGCGCTTTCAACGTAGCCTTCAACGCCGGTTATCTGTCCTGCAAACCGGATATTAGGACGCGATTTCAGGCGCATCTCGGCGTCGAGGAACCGTGGACTGTTTAAGAAAGTGTTTCGGTGAATGCCGCCGAGGCGCGCGAAGGACGCGTCTTGTAACGCTGGAATGGTGCGGAAAACCTCTGCTTGGGCGCCGTATTTCATCTTCGTTTGGAAGCCGACGATATTGTAAAGCGTGCCCAGAGAATTGTCGCGTCGCAATTGGACAACGGCGTAAGCCTTGGTTTGGGGATCATGCGGATTGGTCAGACCGACCGGCTTCATCGGGCCAAAGCGAAGGGTTTCACGCCCCCGTTCAGCCATGACCTCAATCGGCAGGCAGCCGTCAAAATACCCGGCCGTTTCGCCTTCTTTGAACTCGGCTTTATCGGCCGCCAAAAGGGCGTCGATGAAAGCTTCGTATTGGTCCTTGGTCATTGGGCAATTTAGATAGGCGGTGCGTTCTTCTTCCGTTTCGCCTTTGTCGTAGCGCGACTGGCGCCAAGCGACATCCATGTCGATGCTTTCGGCGTAGACGATGGGCGCGATTGCGTCGAAAAATGCGAGGGCGTTTTCGCCCGTTTCGACACGGATGGCTTGCGCAAGTGTCCCGCTGGTCAAAGGCCCGGTGGCAATGATCCAAAGCCCGTCGCTGGGCAGTTCGCAAATCTCACCGTAGTCCACCGTGATGTTGGGGTGCGCCACCAAGCGCTCGGTTACGCCTTGTGCGAAGGCGTCGCGGTCAACCGCCAAAGCGCCACCTGCCGGAAGGCGGTGGATGTCGCCCATTTCCATGATCAAACCGCCCGCTTGGCGCATTTCCCAGTGCAAAAGACCGACAGCGTTTTGTTCGCTGTCATCAGATCGAAACGAATTTGAGCACACCATTTCGGCCAGATGGCCGGTCTTGTGTGCAAAGGTCTCAACTTTCGGGCGCATCTCGTGGATGACGACATTGATACCCTGATTGGCGGCCTGCCAGGCAGCTTCGCTTCCGGCCAGTCCGCCGCCGATGATGTGGAGTGTGTTTGTCATGGGAGGCGATGTAGCCCCAGAAGATGCATTTGAAAAGGGATCAGGACGCGCGAACTATATCGAAATCTTCGCGAAAAAGAGTTTTGGGGTGCGCGTCGGGGGGGGCGTCAGGGTTTGCCAACCCGGGAAGGACAGTGTCTTCGAAGGGATCATCGGCCTGTATCTTGCCGCCGGCCGGCAGAGTTCCGTAGGCAGGCGCAAGGGTGTCTGCTTCAGCGTCTGCATAGGTCAACAGCAGCGCCCCGATCAGGGCCAGATCACGCCAGAAGCTGCCTATATCTTCCAAGCCCGCCGGGCTGACTGAGGCAAGATAACTGCACCAGAACAATATTATAGCCAGCAAAAGGGCGGCGAGACGGCGATGAAATCCGAACAGGATCATCGCCGAGAGACTTACTACACCAAGTCCTGATACGATTTTGGCCAAAGTCTCGGGCATGAAAGGTGTTGCAAGAACTGCAAGGTCCGTGCCTTTGATCAGCCCAAGTGCAAGCGCCATGAAATAGGACACGATCAGCAATCGGATCGCTGAGTGGCCAGTAAACATCTGTGACGTGTGAAGGGCGGCAGCTTTTCCCATTTTCCGAGTCCCCAATTCTCAAGTTTTTGGGCAGAAAACCCTTTTAGAGTCGATACTCAGTCTCCAAGCGCCTCGAGCATAAAATTTGTCCGAGACACAAAAGGTTTTGTCGTCAAAGTAGACGAAACGACGACAACAATGTGGCGATTTCCTGATTGCTACCCGGAAGACACAGTTTGAGGCCCCTACCACAAGCCCCTGCGCACCAACGGCGCAGCGGGGTCAACACTGCCAAACGGACGGGTTTCAGGGCAACGCCACCGGATTGACCAATCGAAAACGTGAGACCCAGTCCAAAGCGTGTTTCGCCCTGTGCGCCGTCACGCCCACTTAACCCGCTTTGAGCGACCTGCGCAAAGCCCCCAAGGCGTGCCGTCGAGGCGATACCTTGCGGTGAGCGAGGCATCAAAGGAAATCGCGCGAAAGCCTGCTTCGTCAAAATCTTTAGTGCAAGCGCCGTTTCAATATCGATTTAAGTGAATGCGGCGTATGTGATTGAGACGTCGCCAAAGATTTAGTCAAGGCCGTCCAGGTCCGAGACGCCGAGCCCGGCGCTACCTTCAAACGCTGTCATGTCTGATAAAGCCAATGCGCTTTCGATGCTCAGAGTTCTCCAGGTCACGATGCGTCCGTCAACGTCGGAAAGTGACCCGCCGCCCCCGCACTTCTGACCAGTATGGGGTATAATATAAAGATGCGCGCCGAGCTTGCCAATTAATCCTTGATCCGTATCCGCGAAGGACACATCCCCCTGAGAGCCATGAGCCTGCGTCATTGCCACATCAAGTCGGGCCGAGAGGTCCGATTGTGCGGTGCCAGCCTTGTCCTGGATCATGCCGAACCGAAGGTCTATGCCCTAAAAACCAAGGCTGCTTTGCGCCGTGACGGGCGTCGATATCATAGCGAGACAAATGGTTGTGATGATTTTATTCATGATCCCGCTCAAAACGAGCTTATTTCAGCGCCGCACCCACCCACGGATCAAATTAAAAAACAAAGAATTCATTAAAAATTCAATCTTCATAAATGGTTAACGGTCAAAGTTGCTAACGAAGATTAATATTGGCATTATCGAGTAAAGCTTACAGAGCCACGTGTAAAACGCGGCTCTGTAAGCGATTGAACAGGTTGCCTATTCTGGGGAACCTTCTGTGTCTTGAACCGCGCCTTCGACCATACCTTCTTCAGCGTCGTCGCCGGCATCTTCGTCGTCCTGATCTGCAATCCATGCCACTGAGACCACAACTTCGCCCTTGGAAGTGTTAAAGACTTTTACGCCGCCGGCACCACGAGAGCGGAACGAAATGCCCTCAACCGGCACCCGGATCGACTGGCCTTTGGATGTGGCGAGCATAATCTGATCCGGCATTTCGACGGGGAAACTCGCCAGAAGCGCGCCACCGCGCATTGCGGCATCCATTGCTCGAACACCTTGTCCACCGCGACCGCGAACAGGGTAGTCGTGGCTTGAGCTGAGTTTTCCGGCGCCGTTGGCCGTGATGGTTAAAATCAAGTCCTCGGAAGCCGACATTTCCGCGTAACGCTCAGCGCTGATTGCGCCTTCTGCTCCATCATCGTCGTCATTGCCGTCCACATCATCGACAAGACCTGCCGCAGCACGGCGCATTTTCAGATATCCGGCGCGCTCTTCCGGGGTCGCTTTGAAGTGGCGAATGACGGACATGGAGACCACGCTATCGTCCTTGGAAAGCCTTATGCCACGCACGCCGGTACTGTCGCGGCCCTTAAAGACCCGCACGGCCGTCGTCGGGAAGCGGATCGCGCGGCCTTCGGCGGTGATCAACATCACATCATCGTCCTCAGACGCGATGCGCGCATTTACGAGGCTTACGTCCTCTGGCAGTTTCATAGCAATTTTGCCGTTTGATTTGACGTTGGTGAAATCGGACAGTGCGTTGCGGCGCACGTCACCTGTGGAAGTGGCAAATACAATCTGAAGCTGGTCCCAATCGTCTTCGTCGCGGTCCACCGGCATCATAGCCGCGATCGAAACACCGGTTGGGATGGGTAAAATATTGACGATTGCCTTGCCTTTGGACGTCCGTCCGCCCAACGGCAGACGCCACGTCTTCAGCTTGTACGCCATCCCGTCAGTCGTGAAGAACAGCAATTGCGTGTGGGTGTTGGCGACGAAAAGCGACGTCACTACGTCATCGTCTTTAAGCGTTCCACCGGACACACCCTTACCACCGCGTTTTTGCGCCCGAAAATCGATCAGGGGCGTGCGTTTGATGTAGCCAGACTGCGTGACCGTAACGACCATGTCCTCACGCTCAATCAGGTCTTCGTCTTCCATGTCTCCGGACCAGTCGACGATCTCAGTGCGACGCGGAACGGCAAACTGCTCTTTTACCTCGCGCAGTTCGTTCGAGATGATCGACATAATGCGATCGCGCGAGCCGAGAATATCAAGGTAGTCCTTGATCTTGGCGGCCAACTCCTCAAGCTCGTCCGTGACTTCTTTAACGCCGATTTGTGTCAGGCGCTGGAGACGAAGTTCAAGGATTGCGCGGGCTTGAGCCTCTGACAGGTAGTACGTCCCGTCTTCGTTCATCGTGTGGCCCGGATCATCAATCAGACGGATGTAGGCGGCAATATCTTCGGCAGGCCAGCGGCGCTCCATCAGACGTTTACGGGCTTCCGGCGCATCCGCGCTTGAGCGGATCGTTGCGACCACTTCGTCTACGTTGGTGACGGCCACGGCGAGACCACACAGAACATGGCTGCGTTCGCGCGCTTTGCGCAGCTCAAACGCCGTACGTCGAGCCACGACTTCTTCGCGGAAGCTGATGAAATACGTTAGGAAATCCCGCAGCATGAGCGTTTCTGGACGGCCGCCGTTCAGCGCAAGCATATTGCAGCCAAACGACGATTGCATCTGGCTGAACCGGACCAGCTGATTTATCACAACTTCTGGCGTTGCATCGCGTTTTAACTCGATCACGACGCG
>NZ_CALJXO010000193.1:0-25372 GCF_937988555.1 uncultured Boseongicola sp.
GCCAGCCACAACTGCCCCACGGGTTGCCGAGCGATCATCGCGTACAGCACTAGCACCACAGACGGCGGAACAAGTATCCCCAGCGACGAACCGGCCTGTATGACTCCCGTCACCATTCGTTTGTCGTAGCCACGTTTTAAAAGCTCAGGCAGCGCGATGGTTGCCCCTATGGCCATGCCGGCGACTGACAACCCATTCATCGCCGAAATCAGGACCATTAGTCCGATGGTGCCGACAGCAAGGCCGCCCGACAGCCCACCCATCCAAACATGGAACATCTTGTATAGATCGTCGGCGATTTTGGATTCCGAAAGGACGTAGCCCATGAAAATGAACATCGGTAACGTCAACAAAGGATACCATTTCATCAACTTGATCGCGGCGGAAAAGCCCAGATCGTAACCGCCTCGGTCGCCCCAAAGAAAGAACGCCGCAACGACAGCAACAAACCCGATCGCCCCAAAGACACGTTGTCCCGTCAGAAGCATCAGCATCATAGACGAGAACATAAGGATGGCGATGGCCTCGTAGGACATCAGACCTTTGCCCCCATGTCATGGCCCTTAATGCGCAAGATATCCTTGAAAAGCTCGGAAATTGCCTGCAGCAGCATCAGGAAGATTCCGACCAGCATGATCGCCTTTATCGGCCATAGGTAAGGCCTCCAAACTGAAGGGCTGCGCTCGCCCCCATAGCTGATCGAGTACTGGAAGCTTTCCCAACCACCCCAAAGCAAGAAAATCAGATAGACGATCAGAAAAAACACCGACATTGCATCGATCTGCGCCTTGCGGTGATCATTCCACTCTCCGTAGAGAAGATCCATTCTCACGTTTGAGCCCATTTGGATCGAATAGGGGCCGCCCAGCATATAGTAAGCTACCATAGCGAATTGGGCCACTTCTAGCGTCCAAAGCGAGGGCACGAAAAAAGTCTTGCTGATCGAAGACCAAAGCAGGATCGCCATCATCAAGAAGATGCCGTACATCACCACCCGCCCGATGCGATAGTTCATCGTGTCAACGGCTTTTATATAGCTTTGCACCAGACTCAACATCTTTTGGCCACGGTCGTCGCCAGCGCGCATTCAAGCCACTTTGATATCATCTTAGCCATTGAGGCCTGTGCCACCTCGGTTGCGATCAGGTCATTGCGCACTTCAAGCATGACATTCAAATGCCCGCTCGGCAGAGCATGTTCTTTAAGCGTGTGGGTCACGCCATCTGTGGGTCCATAAGGTTCATTCCGACGAACTGTGCGGGGTGTATTGGCACTCGAGGTGGAAAGAAGAGCATCCGCCAGGCGCGAGTCGCTATCGTGCAGTATCCCAATCTCGACGTCTCGAACGTTCCCATGAAAAATAGGTGTGAAACTGTGCACAGTGACAAGAATTGGGTCGGCTATACCGGCCATAGTCTCTGCTACCGTAGAGTAAAACGGTTCATAATATTTTTTCACCCGTTCAGCCTTCTGCGCAGCGCTTAGGCTTATGTTGCCCGGCACATCCACAATTTCACTTCGCGCAGGCATTGCATCAGGCGCGTGAGGAGGGCGATTGCAATCGTAAACCAAGCGAGAGGTTTTAGCGGCGATCAAAATTGCGTCGAGACGCTCTGCCATTCCCTCAGCCAGTGCCATCGCGCCAGGGTCCCATGCCACGTGGCTATACAGCATCTCATCGGCTAGGCCCAAATTTTCAAACTCACCCGGAATATAAGCGCTTGCGTGTTCGCAAACGACAACGACTGAAGACAACGCTTGTGCATTGCGTACGTCGACAATGGTTTCATTCAACGGGCGATCTAGGTGATTCATTACAGCTCCCACTTTCAAAAAGTCTTGCCAAGGCAGCTTTCTGTCAACACAATTATGAAAAATTTATCACAGAGTGCTGCGCCCTGTTAATTTTTTGCCGAAATACGAGGCATCTCCAATGGTTGATGCAAACCTGACAATATCGGATCGCATTCAGGAAAAGCTGGATGGCTTGACGCGTGCGGAACGTCAGCTTGCCTTGTCCATTCTGGAGAATTATCCAGCATCTGGGCTTGGTCCATTGGCCACATTGGCGAAAGGTGCCAATGTTTCAGTCCCTACCGTAGCGCGAATGGTACAGAAGCTTGGATACAAGGGGTATCCTGATTTTCAGGCTGATTTACGTGACGAGTTGGGGGCGATTGCGAAGGGTCCAATCGCGAAACACGAGACGTGGGCAGGCGCCGCCCCCTCTGAACACATCCTGAACCGCTTCACCGAAGCGGTGATCGATAATATCCGCAACACGATGGCGCATATTGACCCAGTTGCTTTCGACCAAGCCTGCGCTCTCGTTGCTGATCAAAGGCGCCATCTTTACATTGTCGGTGGACGGATCACGCATACGCTTGCGGAATACCTCTTCATGCATATGCAGGTCATCCGCCCAAACCTGACCCATGTGCAGTCCACTTCAAATACTTGGCCGCACTATCTTTTGAACGCAGGTGATGGTGACGTTTTTGTTATTTTCGATGTCAGACGATATGAGAATAACACTCTGAAACTTGCGGAAATGGCACGCGCGCGCGGCGCTAAGGTTGTGCTATTCACCGACCACTGGCGTTCTCCCGTACACCGGATTGCAGATGTTTGTTTGACCAGCCAGATCATCGTCCCGTCCGCCTGGGACTCGGCCACGACGACCATGCTTTTGATTGAAAGCATGATCTCTGCGATTCAAACTTTGAATTGGGACAGTACAAAAAACCGCATGCAAGAACTTGAAGACATTTTCGATAAAACAAAGCTGTTTAGAAAGTTCACCTAGCACCCATTGCGAAGACAACTACACAAATATCTTTTTAGTTTGAACATCGGATTAGTATAAACCTGCGGTCCTTGCTCTTAGCTGAACGAGCGCAAGAACGGTATCGATCGTCGGTGTGGGTGTGTTAGTCAGACGTCCGAGTTCTTGAACCGATGAAACGAGGGCGTCGATTTCCATCGGTCTACCCAGTTCTAGGTCCTGCCACATTGATGTTCGGTGGGCGCCAACGGCTGCGCCGCCTTCGATACGGCGGTCAACGTCGATAGGGAACTTAGCGCCGAGCTTCTCTGCAATTTCCTGCGCCTCGACCATCATGCCGCGAGCAACGGCACGTGTGCCGGGATCAGTGCACAAGACGTCCAATGTTGCATGGGTCAGAGCAGAAATTGGGTTAAAGGACAGGTTTCCCCATAATTTTAACCATATCTCATCGCGAATACGAGGCCGCACCGGTGCCTTCAGACCTGCACTTGTCAACGCTTGCGATAGTGACCGCGCGCGCTCGGATTTGGATCCGTCCGGCTCTCCCAGCGAGAACCGATTGCCTTCGATGTGCTTCACAACACCGGGCTCGACAACCTCGGCGGCAGGATAAACGACGCAGCCAATAACTCGGTCCGGCCCGAAGCCATTCCATTGGGCATTGTCGGGATCGACCGATGAAAGCCGTGTGCCCTCATATCTTCCGCCGAGCTTGTGGAAATACCACCATGGCACCCCATTTACGCCGCTCACAAGCGTTGTGTTTTCTCCGATAAGCGGTTGCATCCTGTCGACAACCGCAGGCACCGAGTGCGCTTTGAGAGTGACGATGACGTAATCCTGAGGCCCGAGATCTCCAGCATTGTCCGAGGCGTTGACCGAGACCGTTGACCGTTCTTGCCCGTCTTCGATCAGCGTCAATCCATTGGACTGCATTGCCTCCAGATGAGGGCCGCGCGCCACGAGACTTACGTCGATGCCAGCCTGTGCCAACTTGACGCCTAAATAGCCGCCGATGGCGCCAGCCCCAAAGATGCAGATCTTCATAGACTTATGCCCCCGCGAGTCCGAGCTTTTCGGCCATGCCGATGCGTTGGATTTTTCCTGTCGCTCCTTTAGGGATTTCCTCAAGGATCAATACTGATTTCGGCACTTTGAACTTTACCAGATGCTTAGATGCAAAGGCGCGGATGTCCCTCTCGCTTAGCGTCGATCCTTCTGTCAGCACGGCGGCTGCCGCGATCTCTTCGCCAAGCTTGTCGTGTGGCACCGCAAAACAGACTATCTGCGCGATCTCGGGATGCCTCAAAAGTACTGCGTCGACTTCGAGGGGGCTGATCTTCTCGCCGCCACGGTTGATAATTTCCTTGAGCCGTCCTGTCAGTCGAAGATAGCGGTCGCCGTCAAAAGCGCCCTGATCTCCGGTCCGGAACCACCGCTTTCCGTCCGCCTCAAAGAAGCTGTCCTCATTAGCCGTTTGGTTGTTTTCATAGCCGAGAGTGACGTTTGGACCGCTGATAACAATTTCTCCGGTACTGCTTGGGTCGAGAATCCGGTTTTCAGCTTCGTGGGCGATTCTAACCTCCGGACCTGCTTCCATACCGACAGAACCGGGTTTTTGTGCACGAGGCGGCAAGGGGTTGCAGCACATCTGATGTGTGGCTTCGGTCATGCCGTAGGCTTCGATTACCGGCGCTTTGAAAGTTGCCGCAAGGCTTTCCATCACGGGAGCGGGAAGCGACGCCGAGGATGACCGGACGAACCGCAGGTTTGCACTCTCGATGATCTGCTGATTACGGCCTGCGCGAGCAAGAATGGCCTGATGCATCGTTGGCACTGCCGAATACCACGTCGGTCTCACTTCTTCGAGTTGCGCAAAGAAGCCCAGGGCATTGAAGCCGGATGCGCAACTGATCTGGGCGCCGGCTGCAAGCGAGGCAGACACGGCCGCAATCAGTCCGTGAATATGGAACAGTGGCATGACGTTCAGGCAGCGGTCGTTTGATGTCAGTGCCAGAGAGGTCCGGATGTTTTGGGCCGATGCGTGGACGTTGGCCTGGGTTAGCGGCACGATTTTCGGCCGTGATGTCGTTCCAGACGTGTGCAAGATCAATGCAACGTCATCTTCGGTGGGCGCAGAAACATCGGCAGCACCAAGTATGATGTCAGACGCTATTTTGAATGCACCTGAGGGACCACTTTCATCGAATGATAGGCGCAACACGGAGACCCCACAGTCCGCAGCGGCAGGCAGTGCCGGTCCATCGTAATCTGCACCTACAAGAATTGCCTTTGCCTTCAGGTCTTTGAGATAGAAAGCGTATTCTTCCTGATTGTAGCCTGGATTTAGGGGAGCCGTGGTTGCCACTTGCGCGATAGTGATAAAGGCCGTCGCCATCTCAGGCCCGTTCGGAAGAACGATCGCCACGCGATCGCCCCGTCCGATACCGATGGTATGCAACGCTACCGCCACTTCAGCGCTGAGGTCGCGCAGTTCACTGTAGCTTAACCAAACGCGCCCGGGTGCGCCTATTGCTGGCATTTCAGGATTATGAGAAGCGATCAGCGAAGAGATCGTCCTGGTCATTGATTGCTCCTCAACGCTGTATGCCCGACTGCGTCATAGGCGCAGTCGGATGTTCGGACTGTACTGGGAGACCAAGGCTTAAGCGACGTCGACCGTCAGACTTCCAAGCCCATCAATCGTCATCACCATAACATCGCCCTTTTCGACCGGACCAACACCCGAGGGAGTGCCCGATTGTATGACATCGCCAGGGGCAAGCTCGAAATATTCACTTAGATACGAAATCATCTCCGGAACCTTCCAGATCATCTGGTTCAGATCACCTTCTTGCCGTACTTCACCGTTCACCGTCAGCGAGAGGTGCCCCTTGTCAGGATGTCCGACCTCGGAGGCAGGATGGATCGGTCCACAGGGCGCGGAACGCTCGAATGCCTTGCCGATCTCCCATGGGCGCCCCATTTTCTTCATTTCGCTTTGAAGATCGCGTCTCGTCATATCAAGCGACAGACCATAACCGTAAACATGGTCGAGAGCTTTATCGACTGAGATATTGGCGCCCCCGGACTTAAGCGCCACATACATCTCTGCTTCGTGGTGTACATCTGAGCTGTGTGGCGGGTAGGGGAACGTCCCCGAGGAATCCAGGTTGTTCGGGTTTTTCTGGAAAAAGAACGGTGGCTCTCGGTCCGGATCGTGACCCATTTCTATCGCATGGGCGGCATAGTTGCGCCCGATGCAATAGACCCTGCGAACAGGAAAAAGCGCATCCGATCCGGCAATGGGTAGGGCCACAACTTCCGGCGTAGCGATAACAAATTCAGCCATTCTTTCCTCCGAAATTTTCCTGATTGGAAGTCTTTCTAACCGAGACCAATTAACAAATCAATCGGAACCAATTTAGAAAAATCGATTTTTTTGTTGAAAGATAGCGAAAATTGGGCGAATATGGCGAGAATGGAGAGAATTGGTTGACCAATATCCGGAGAATAAAATGTACATGAAGCCCGATGTGGCGGATGCGGCGGATGCGGTCGGCGCGCTTCGCGCGTTTATCGAGGGCGGCGATTACAAGCCCGGCGATCGGCTTCCTGCCGAACGTGAACTGATCGTAAGGCTCGGTATGAGTCGCTCCACGCTGCGGAAGGCTTTTGACATGCTTGAACGCGAGGGTTCGATTTGGCGTCATGTTGGTAAGGGCACATTCATTGCATCTCAAGGCCTTCAGGCGGGGGCAAGTGCTCTTTCTGTGCTGAGCCAGCAGGTCACGCCTATACAGCTTATGCGCGCGCGTCTTTCGTTAGAACCTGCGATCGCCTTAGAGGCGGCAATTAACGCATCTGAGGATTCTGTGACGCGACTGAAATTGGCTCGCGACCATGCCTTGAATGCGCAGTCGTGGGATGAGTACGAAGCGCAAGATGACATTTTTCATCGGTTAATCGCTGAGGCTTCAGGCAACGTTCTTATTTTGTCGCTATTCGGTCATCTGAATGGGGTGAGGCGCGCTGTTGCTTGGAACACTGTTGTCCGAACATCTGATCGCGCGCCACGCAGTCATACGAGTTTTGCTGAACATGACCAGATCGTCGCTGCAATCGAGGCGCGAAATCCAGCCGCAGCGCAAGCCGCTATGCGGGCACATCTTGTATCCGTGTCGGCCAGGCTGTTCGGAGAGGTTTGAGTAAAGAACTAAATGCGTGGATCAGAATGAGCGGAATGCCGGTGACCACACACGTAAATATTAACTAGAAAATCTCAGGGAGGAGATAGATGATACACCTTTTGAAACGGGCCGCAGTGGCCGCTATCGCGTTGCCATTGGCAATCGGCATTACAGTAGGCGCGGCACACGCCGAGAGAATTAAGATTGCTCTGGCGGAGACGCCGTCCGACGAATTGGCGGCCTTCTTCGTGGCCCTCGACCGTGCCAAGGCTAACGGCCTTGACTATGAATGGACGGCATTCTCGGACGAAGAACTAGCCATTCAGGCTGTTTTGAGCGGCCAGATGGACATTGGATTTGGCACACCTTACGCAGCCATGCAGCGATCGAAGGCGCCGCTCCGCATCATCTTCCAGCTTTCAAAGCTGAAATTCTTCCCGGTCACTACCGCCAAATACGGAACGCTTCAGGAACTGGATGGCGAACCGATCCTTCTGCACTCGCGCGGAGGCGGCACGGATTCAATTGCAAACGTGATCGAAGACCGGGTGGGTATCACCTTTGGTGATCGGTCGTATGTTCCGGGCTCATCCAACCGTGTGGCCGCTCTTCTAGGCGGTCGTGCCGATGCAACGATCATCGATTTATCAAACAAAAACAAGCTTATGCGTAGCGATGCTGCGGCAAACTTCAATGTACTTGAGATGTTTGAAGTTGAAGCGAGCGACGAGGCACTCTTTGGGAACCTGAATTGGATTCAGGAGAACGAAGATGACGTCGCGATTTTCGTAAATGCCCTTTTAAGCACATGGCAGGACATGCACGAAGATCCGACTATTATTCGCCGCGAGACCGATCCTGACGGCCCGATTGGTCAGCTTCCCGCTGAGATCCTTGCGGAGCTTGATGGCTTTTATGCGGATGCGGTCGAGGGCGGTCTTTATGATCCCAATGGCGGCGGACGCAAAGCGGCTCAGGCAGATATGGAATGGTATTCGTCCGCTGGCCAACTCGAGGGGTCTCCAAGCGAGTTGAAAATCGAAGACTTCTGGTATCTCGCACCGCTTGATGCGGCAATGAAATAACCACTCTCAACGGCTGCCGCGCTTCTTCGCAGGCGCGGCGGCATTTTGCAGATTCCTGAGAGAAAGCTGAACATGCTCAATCGCGCCCTTCTCCTGAAACTTTTGTCAGCAGTTGTTCTTTTTGGTGCGTGGGAGATTGCCGGTCGCATCCCGGTTAGCTTCGCATTTCCGACGTTCCTGGAGTCGATGACAGCACTTTTCGAAATGACCATGAACGGAATGATGTTCGAGGCTTACTCTGAAACGCTCCGTCCTTTGGCGATTGGAATTGCGATCTCTGCCGTGCTTGGAATTGCGATTGGCCTATGGGTCGGCTTGAACAGTTTTTTCGACTGGCTTTTTTCGCCAATTTTCATCGTTATGCAGGCCGCACCGCTGGCAGCACTAATCCCGCTTTTGGTTCTTGCCTATGGGATAGGTCTGACTTCGAAGGTGATTGTAGTGTGCATTATGGCAATGCCAGTCATCGTTTTGAATACCAGTGGCGCTGTTCGAAACACGCCGGAATCTATTAAGGAAATGGGCCAGTCTTTCTTGGCTTCCAAGACATCAATTCTACTTAGAATTGTGATCCCGGCTGCATCGCCGGTCATTTTTGCAGGTCTTCGTTTAGGTATCTCGGCGGGCTTTATTGGCGCGATCCTGGCCGAATTGAAGATTACTCCGACCGGCGTGGGAGATATCATAACCTACAGTCGATCGATTGCCGATTATCCCAGTATGTATGCGGCCATATTCTCGATCATCCTTCTCGCTGTTCTGTTTCTGAACCTGCTCGAGAAGATTGAAAAAGTTCTCTTCAAAGGAAACCAACGTGGCTATGTCTCCGATTAAAGAAGTGACGGCGCAGACGACGCCAATGGAATTCGAGAGCGCCGTCTCGGTCCGCAATATTTCGAAGAATTACGGGGACGTTGAAGCCCTGCGTGATATGTCTCTGGAGTTTCCACGTGGCCAGCTCACGTCCCTGCTTGGGCCTTCAGGCTGTGGGAAGACGACACTCCTGAAGATTATTGCCGGCCTTCTGGAACCCACCTCGGGCCAGGTTGAAGTCAACGGAAAAACTGTTTCGGGACCGGGCAAAGACAGAGCTTTCGTCTTTCAAGACTTCGCTCTTTTGCCCTGGGCAACTGTTATCCGTAACGTAGCATTCGGGCTTGAGATGCGGGGGGTCGCAGCGTCCGAGCGTGAGGCGATTGCCGAAAAGTATATTAAGGAAGTCGGCCTTGCCGGGTTCGAACAAAGCTATCCGCATGAGCTTTCCGGCGGGATGCGGCAGCGCGTGGGGCTTGCCCGCGCGCTTGCGGTCGATTCGGACGTTCTTCTGATGGACGAGCCATTCTCGGCAGTGGATGAACAAACCCGACGCAAATTTCAGGAAGACCTCCTGAACCTTGTGCAAATCGAGAACAAGACGTTCATCTTCGTGACGCATTCAATCGAAGAGGCTGTATACGTCTCTGATCAGATCGCAATCTTGTTGCCCCGGCCGAGCCGTGTCTCTGAAATCATCCGACCATCAAGCTTTCGGGACAAGGGTGTTGATAACATTCGCCGTGACCCCGAATATCTCGACATTGTCGACAACATCTGGGCCTCGCTTCGTGGCTATGTGGAATAGGGACAGGTCATGATAGTCTATGGATATCGACTTCCAGGAATGTCGTCTTTGATAGTTTGGGGACTGCTCTGGGAAATTGTCGGTCAAGCAGAACTGACCTTCTTTATCCCCCCGCTGAGTGAAGTTCTGGCGACTCTTTTTTCGATCATCGGGACTCCGGCGTTTCAGAAAGCTCTGGCTGAGACAGCTTACGCGTTCTTTGTTGGCGTGGCGTTTGCAATCGCGATTGGAATCCCGGTTGGTATCCTTATGGGCAAAAGCAGACTTCTGGATGAACTGTTGCTGCCCTGGGTAAACGTATTCCTCAGCGCACCGCTAACGGCGCTTGTGCCGGTGCTCATGGTTCTATTCGGATTTGGAATGAAGTCGATCATCATTACGACGGCGTTGTTCGCAATCTGGATCATCATATTGAATTCCCGCGCAGGGGTTATTCAGATCAACAGATCGCTCGTTGAAATGGCGCATAGCTTTGGTGCGTCGCCGCTCAACGCTTTCTTTAAAATCTATTTCTGGGCGGCGCTTCCGGAGATTCTAGGCGGGGTTCGTATCGGGATCATCCGAGCGGTTAAGGGTGTGATAATTGGCCAACTTCTAATTTCAATTGTCGGCTTCGGAGCGTTGTTCGAGCTCTATTCGGCTAACTTCCTGATGGGGCATTTTTGGGCAGTTCTGATCGTCCTCTTCGCGCTTGCGTTCACTATTTCCGAGTTTCTCGCCTATCTCGAAAGGCGGGTATCATACTACGCATCGAAGCGTTGATCTGGTGGTGTCACAGGAAACTGACTTGTGGGGGGCGGGGCGGTGACCTTAGCTTCGCGGGATGACAAATCGCAGCCCCTTTCGCCACTTCAACGGCCTGCCATCCAGCCCCTGAGTATCCGTCAAGCGCAAAGGCTCTTTTCGACCTAGAATCCACTCGCCAAAAGTTGATGGAATGGGCTGAGAAGCACAATATCACTTTGGCGCACATCCAGCCCCGCCGGCTGTAGCAGAACGCTTATATCGAGCGATACAACCGACCGGTCAGGCATGAACGGCTGGATCAATACATCTTTGAAACTATTGAGGGGGCGCAGAAACAGGCCGCGGATTGGCTCGGGCCTTACGACAACGAGCGACCCAACATGGGCATCGGCGGCATAACACCTGACATGAAACTCAAAACAGCCGCCTGAATTCTACGGCTGGACCCCATTAAAATGACGGGGCCATGTATGTCCGCACATGATATCACCAGTTTTCTCGATGGTATCAGGCGACCCCGAATAACCTCTCTTGCTTGCCCCAGTCGAGGAGAAGAGGTCAGGTCAGGAAATGTCCGAGCGTGAGGTCGGGCGGCATGGTGCTGTCACTTATTGTGCGCTTGGCCTTCGGCGACAGAAATGCCCGCTGAGCGCGGATTGGGACAGCGTTATATTCATTGACCGCGCCAACTAAACTGTTGCGGTTTGGGTTAGAACCTTCTCCGGTCTTAGTGTCGTGCTGATTGATGATCACCAAGCAAGTATAAAAAAGTCCGAGCTTCCATACTCCGCTCAGCATCAGAGTGAGCAGGTTCATTTAATCTGACGCTGCCGCCACGGGCGGTTTCAAAATCCGTCAATGCAAAGCTATGACTTACATTACCCTTCGCGCTCTAATTTCTTACGCGCCAATTTACGGGCACGGCGGATTGCTTCAGCTTTATTACGCGCCTTTTTCTCGGACGGTTTCTCGAAATGTTGCTTGAGCCTCATTTCACGGAACACGCCTTCGCGCTGTAGCTTTTTCTTCAAGACCCGAAGGGCTTGATCGACATTGTTGTCGCGAACACTGACCTGCATGTGGTTTCCACCACCTCTCTAGAAAAAATTTACAATAACTTGCGGCGACCCGCCGTTTATCAAGGTGTTATTTCTTTGTCTAGTCTGCTGTGATGCGAAATGAAGGAGTCCAGTGGGCCGAACCGACTAAACTCGTCTGCACTATTTTATATGAGCTTCCGGGCAACGTTTTATGCCGACGGTTGTGCGGCTTCTGCTGTGGGCGCGCGGTGCAGTGTGATCCAAAGCGTTGCGGCGATAATCAGCGACGCTCCGAACCAGAAGCTTAGGCTTGGAACCTCTTCGAAGACCCAATAGCCGACAGTCGTGGAGAAGATCAGGCTGGCATAAGACAAGATCGCGAGGAAAGCCGCCTGACCATATCTGTGCGCGCGCAAAAAACAAAATTGCGCGCACTGGGCGAAGGCTCCGATGGCAAGGAGCGCGGGCCATTGGTCTGCGGGCACGGGTTGCCATGATGCGAGCGCAAAGGGGACGGCGATCACCGTCAATCCGGCGGTGTAAAACGTCATCATCACAACGGTCGGCGCTTCAACAAGGCGGCGCGTCACGATCACGACCGCGGTTGCCGAGATGACGGTGATGACCTGTGCGGCAAGGCCGGAACCGCCAGAATGCTTGGCAGGTTCTACAGCTATGATGGCGCCAAGCAGTCCGACGAGGGCGGCGGCCCAACGACCTCGGGAAATGATTTCGCGCAAGATGAGCGCAGCGGCGATCATGGTCAGGATCGGACGGGTGAAGCCGATCGCCGTAAACAGGGCCAGCGGTAGGCGGGTGATGGCATAAAAGCTGGCCGTTAGGGCTATGGCAGAAAAGACGACGCGCATCAGGTGCAGCGGCAGGTCGGTTAAATTCGAGAAGGCTTGTCGGTGTTGGAGGATCCATGGAAGCATCAGAACGAGACCCACCAGTGCGCGCAGGAACACGATTTGGAAAGCCGGGTAGCCCAGCCCCACAGCTTTGACGATGGCCAGCGCCCAGATGTTGAGTGACATGTCCACCAACAGCCAGGCGGCACCAGTCAGATTGCGAGGTTGGTCAACTGCGACGAGCAAGAAGATTGGCCATTATGCGGAAGGCTCCGGGTGATAGCTTTTCCATTTGGTGGTGCAAGATGAGAGACATGTGGATGTGCCGCCCGGCGCCGACGTCAGCTGCCAACCAAGCACCGTGTAAGGGGGCTTCGTCTGGGTCGTGCATTGAGATCAGGGGTTTATAGGCCACGTCCCAATCTTTCGCGAAGTAAAGGCCGCGCTCTTTATGCCAGTTTGCCCAATCATCGGCCCCAATTTCGTTTGGGGTGTGAAGAAGTGAGTGGTCTGGCTCCAGCAGGTCAACCTTTGCGGCTTCGTCAGTAACGCGCCAACGCAATGACGGCTGCCCGATTTCAAGGCGATACGGCGCTGTTGTTTCAGCGTCCCAGTTGTCCCAAGGACGATGATAGAGCGTGACCAAGGTTCCACCATTGCGTGTCCAGGCGTGGAGGCGTGGCATTGCGTCGGACAGGCCGGGGCGAAATTTCATTGCGAAGATACCGACGACGATGGTGTCAAACTTTGCGAGAGTGGCGTCTGTCAGATCCGTGTCTGAGAGATCGGTGACATCCGTCCCCATGCGAGACAGCCAATGCGCGATCCGGTCGTTGCCGCCGCCAATGTAGCCGACGCGCACGTCGGGCAGCGTGGCGTTTACAACGCGCACTTTGATCTCGGCGGCGCGCACGAGGGCGCGGGGAGTAATGTGGGCGCGCTGGATATGCTGAATGCTTGCCGCGTCTTCGCCTTCGATCTGAAGTGTTAAAACGTAAAGGCCGGTTTGAAGGTCCTTCGGGGCCTTGATGAAGAATTGATTGTCGGTTCGCTCGGCATGCCAGCCCTCGGGGACTTTAAGAGTAACGTCGGCGTCTAGTGGGCCAACGTCTTCCACGCGAACCACAATGGTGCGGTTTGGTGCCGCCGTATTTATAATTTCGGCCTTTGGGCTAATCGTGGCGGCACGGGTTGGGACGACGACGGGCGTGGTCTCAAAGGGGACGGTTGTTGTCGATGTGAGGCCGTGGACAGTGACATTCACACTAAGGCAAGGCGCTTCGGGTGCGCCCGGCAGGTAGGTGTCGGGGTATGGGTTTGAGGTGGTCGCTGTTTTGTCGAGCGATAGGGTGTCGCCGTTCTGTGACCAGCCGCTCGGAAGGAAGGTGCTCACGTCCAAGGTGGCGGCGCCTGGATCGGTTTCAAAGACAACGTCTACGCTGTCACCGGGTCGCAGGACGTCTTTGGCGAGCGTGGCGTGAAGCTCAACACCTGCCGCGATGCGTATGACCTTGGAAAGCTGTTCTTCTTTACGGGCGAGCTTGTGGCCGAAGGCGCTTTGGTTGTCGGCGCTGAGGGCGTCGCGCGCGTATCTCAGCGCGGTAAGGGCGCGGGTTGTATAGACGAGGACTTCCGGACAGGACGGGAAAGCTGCGAGCGCAGCATCAATACCTTTCTGTGCGATTTCAAGGTGTTCGCTCGCCTCTGGCGCGGGAAGATCTGTAAGGGTTGCGGGCAAACTGGATACAATGTCGGTGTCGGGGCCGGCTACGCGCGTTTGTGCAAGGTGGAGGGGGAAATCTGTTTCGTCCCCGCGCCGGACCCATCGTCCCATGGCTTGGGTGGCGTGAAGGACGCGGCTTTGCTGTCCGATGCGCGCAAAACTCCAGCCGGTGACGGGATCGCTGTCTGTGGCTGTCACGGTCAACGTCGCGGGAGGCGGCGGAAGGTCGTCGTCATAGGCCTGTCCAGCGCCGGACCACGCGGGAAGATAGAGTTTTTTGACCTGCCATGCGGGGAGATCGCTCCCTTTGAAATCCGGGTCTGCAGAGAGGCCCATGACCGTGTGGGCGGCTTCAGTCATTGCGCGGTGGTGGCCGTGTTGGCCCGGGACATCCAGAAACGTGGGACAGATGATGTCGGGGCGTTCGCGGCGTATAATCTCGACGAAACGCGCCAATGTCCGCTCGCGGCCCCATTTTCCTAGGGTCTCTTTGCCAGATTTTGAAAAGCCGAAGTCGAATATAGGGTCGTCTGGGCCTTCGGAGAGCCAATACATGCGTAGATCAAGCTGATCGCAAGCGGCTTCCATTTCCGCGGTGCGCAAGACGCCCAAGGCTTCAGTCGTTTCGGTGCCAATGTCATTTTGTCCGCCTTCACCACGGGTCGAACAGGCGTAAGAGATGTCTATACCGTCGCGAAAACGCAGGGCTGCAAGCATGGCTGATGTTTCGTCGTCGGGGTGCGCCCCGGTGTTCATGAATGACACGATACTGCGCAACGCGGTCAGGGCCCTCCAAAGGTCCAGGATGCGCGGGGCGCCCTGGTCTGTCGCAATGCGGGCACTTTCTTTGAGAGGCATTGTTGGTGGTCCGATCAGTGGGCGTGGGCGATTTGTGGCGAAAGCGTTCGGTGAAGGACAAGGGCCGCGGCGCCGAGTGTCGCTGTCATTCGCCCCGATGTGCCGCGTTGAAGGCGGGGTAGTTTGGGGTTGGGGCGGTTTGAGACTGATTGGGCAGGAAGCAGCGTGTGCGCGACGAAGTGGTTGAGGATCTGGTCTGGCATTGCGCCGCCAAGTATCACCGTTTCCGGATCAAAAATATTCTCAACGATCGTAACTGCATAGGCGAGAGCCTCGGTAGCTTGATTAAGCCAGTCGTACAGGTCGTTGTCTTCGTGGGTAAAAAGCTCATCTAGTGCTTCGATATCGTCGCCCTTTTTGCCGACCCTCTGCAGATGTCTTTGAACCGACGAACGGCTGAGCGCGCTTTCGAGATTGTCGCGGCAGCCGGGCGCAGGGATGTGGCCGATTTCGCCTGCATTGCCGAACGCGCCCTGAACAAGGTGGCCGCCGCTGACAAGGCCAAGCCCGAGACCTGCTCCAAAGTAGAGGTAGGCATAGGTGGAAAGATCTTGCGCAGCACCGCTGAGGCGTTCGGCCATGGCGGCGGCATTGGCATCATTGCTGACCTCGACGGGAAGACCGAGGGCATCGGAAAAGAGTGTGGTTGGGTCGACGTCGCACCAGTCTTCAAGTCCCGTGCCATGGCCTGCAATGCCAGTCGCACCGAAGGGACCGGGCATGACAATGCCGGCGCCAAGCATGCGGCGACGGGCATTGGGCACGTCGGCTAGAGCATGGTGAAAGAGTGTTTTGACCGTATCGACGATTGTGCCTGGGTCTGTCTTTTGCAGGGCGACGCGCTTGGTTACGGCCGCTTGGCCTTCCATGTTGAGAAGAGCTGACAAGACGGCATCTGGTCGGACTTCGATCCCAAGCGCGAAACCACCCTTTGGGTTCAACGCATATTGTCTGGCGGGTTGGCCGCGGCCAACGTTGAGGTGCCCGCGTTCAATCAATAGACCGTCGCCCGAAAGATCCGCAATGATGTTGCTGACGGCTTGGGTTGAAAGGGACAAAGCGCGGGCAATTTCCGCGCGTCCCATGGTGCCTTGACGATGGATTTGTCCCAGAACGGCTTGCCGGTTTTGGTGGCGTGAGCGCTCGGCATTGCTGCCTTGGAGGGGGGCGTGCTGAAACATAGTCGCGGATTAACTCAAATAATTTGAATAATCAATCTGGTTGAGTTAATCGGGAGGAAGGAGTCACAAAATCAAAAGTTGCCATCTAGGGAGTTATGCAATGAAAAAGCATTTTAAGGGCATGGTCGCAGCTGGCCTGACCTCGGCGACGGCCTTGTTCGCAAGCGCCGCCAACGCGGTCGAAATTGAGTACTGGCAGTATTTCTTCGATGCTCGTGTCACAGCGATGGAGCAGTTGATTGAGAATTTCCAGTCAGCGAACCCGGATATGACCGTGACGATGACGCATTTTCCGTATGCCGATTATCGCACCAAAGTTGCCGCGGCAATTCCAGCGGGTGAGGGGCCTGACGTCGTACAGTTGTTTTACGGATGGTTGAACGATTACGTGAAAGCTGAATTGATCCAGCCACTTCCTGCCGACACTTTCCCGCCGTCAATGGTGGATGAAGAGTTCTTCCCGATGGTTCAGGCCATGAAGGACGGCGATGCTTATTGGGCCTTGCCGACGGCAGTTCGATCGCTTGCCCTGTTTTACAACAAGCGTCTAATGGAAGAGGCCGGTGTTGAGCCGCCGACAAATTTGGAAGAGTTTTTAGCCGCAGCCGCTGCGATGACGAAATTCGATGGCGCCGGCAACATCACTCAGGTTGGTGTTACGGCGGGTATGACCGCGCAAGATCACCACTGGTGGCGCGAAGGTCTGATCCGTCAGATGGGCGGCGAGCCTTACACTAACGACTATCAAACAGTGAATTACAATTCGGAAGCGGGCGTGAAGGCACTTGAGTTCTACACAAACCTGTTTGAAGGCGAAAACCCTGTTTCGGCAATCGGCTTTATGGATGAACCACAAGCCGCCTTCAAAGCGGGTCGTGCGGGCATGCATATTGATGGCTCGTTCCGGATTGGATCGCTTGATAAAACACGCGGTCTTGAGTGGGGCGTAACCGAGCTTCCGGCGACTGCCGATGGCACGCGATCGAACTATTCGTCCTATTGGGTGAACGCGATCACCACGAAGGCCGAGGGCGAAAAGTATGATGCTTCAGTGAAGTTCATGGAATACATCACCTCGGATGAGGCGATGCAGATCTGGCTTGATGTCGTTGGCGAACTGCCGGCGAAACCATCGGTTGGTCTGACTGAGGCAAATGCGAACAACGATGTTTATGGACCGTTCATCCGTGGTCTGGCTTATGCCAACACAACCAAATTCGCTAACGAAAGTGCGCAGCGCCAGCTAATGGTTGAAATGGTTGAGCGTATCCAGCTTCAGGATATGAGCGTCGAAGACAGTATCGCAATTGCCGCCGAAGCTGAGCAGAAGATCCTCGACGAATATTACAGCGACTGATGCTGTTCTTGCCGCTCCGGTCTTGATGATCGGGGCGGCGTTATCGACCCCTAAGGGCGACATCAATGTATCGCAATCTCACCATTCGCCAGAAGCAGATCGTCTGGGCCTGGAGCTTCCTGGCTCTACCAGTGATTTTCTATGTGGTGATCAGGTTTTACCCGACGGGGAATGCCATTCTGATCAGCTTTCAGAACTGGAATCTTCTTGGAGATCGGACCTGGGCGGGGCTGGAAAACTACGAGAAGCTTTGGAATGATCCAACCTTCTGGAAAGTCTTTCAGAATACATTTTTGTATCTGCTGATCGGTACACCATTCAGCCTCGTTCTTTCGTTTTTGATTGCGTATCACCTTGATAAGTTGAGGTTTATGCACGGATTCCTCAGGATGCTGTATTTCCTGCCATTCATGACAAGCGCGGTTGCGATGGCCTGGGTTTGGCGCTGGTTTTACCAGGATGTACCGGTTGGATTGTTCAACAACATTCTGGCGGGTTTCGGAATTCCGCAGATCAGTTTTTTGAACTCAACCACCAACGCTTTGCCGTCTGTGTTGGCGCCAGCGGTTTGGGCCGGGCTTGGGTTTCAGGTGATTATTTTCATGGCTGGAATTCGGGCCATTCCAACAAGCTATTACGAGGCTGCAAAGATTGACGGGGTCGGATGGTGGACAATCTTGACGCAGATCACACTGCCGCTTTTGCGCCCGACAATCGTGTTCATCGTGGTGTTTTCGTCCATCGGCTTTTTGCGCATATTTGACCACGTCTTCAATATGACGACGAACAATCCGGGCGGTCCTTTGAATTCGACGAAGCCGCTTGTGCTGATGATCTACGACACGGCGTTCAATGGGTTCGACATGGGGTATGCGGCCGCGCAGACCGTTGTCTTATTTACCATTTTGCTGATTGTCTCGCTTATCCAGCTTCGCTTGTTGAGGAGCAACTAAATGGTTGCGGCTTCAGATATTCCGCGCGCCTCTTCAAATGCGCTGTTGAACGTGCAACCCGCGCGCAAGCCGCGCAATATGGGGCAGATAATTCGCTGGTTGGTGCTTTTCTTCGGCGGCATTTTGATGGTCATGCCGATTGCCTACATGATCTCGACGTCGCTGAAATGGCCGCACGAAGTCTATAACGTCAATCTGATCCCCGAAGAGCCGACAATCGAGAACTATACCTTCGTTCTTGAGGACGGTCGGTTTTATTGGTGGTTCTTAAATTCGATTATTATCGCCACGCTGACGACGATCTCGAACCTCCTTTTTGACTCGCTGGTTGGCTACACGCTATGTAAGTTTCGCTTTCCTGGACGACAGATTGTCTTCATCGCGATCCTGTCCACGTTGATGATCCCTACCGAAATGCTGGTGATCCCGTGGTATCTAATGAGTCAGAGTTTCGGGTGGCTTGATAGTTATTGGGGGATCATGTTCCCGGGAATGATGACGGCATTTGGCACGTTTTTGATGAAGCAATTCTTCGAGAGTGTCCCAGATGATTTCATTGAGGCGGCGCGCATCGACGGGCTCAATGAGTTACAAATCTGGTGGACCGTGGCGATGCCATTGGTGAAGCCGGCTTTGGCCGCCTTGGCGATCTTTGTGTTCCTTGGCAACTGGACGGCGTTCCTGTGGCCTCTGATCGTTACCAACTCAGTTGATATGTATACGATACCAGTGGGCCTGTCGGGCTTTGGCGACGAGGCCGATGTGGCGTGGGAGTTGATCATGACCGGGGCGGCCGTCAGCACAATTCCGACGCTGGTTGTTTTTCTGGTTTTCCAGCGGTTCATCATCCGCGGTGTCGTTATGGCTGGATTGAAGGGATGACAGACACAAGCGTTTTCCCTGATCCGACCTACAAGGAGACGGTTCTTGCGCCTTTGTTTGAGGGCGTCAAATTGCATTATGCAGGCCACATGGCGACGATCAATCGGGCCCATTTGGTGATGTTGATTGAGACCGGCATTTTGTCGACGGACGACGGGGCAAAAATTGCTGTAGCCCTCCGTGATGTTGAGGCTGCGACCGATATTGGCGCTTTGACTTACACTGGTGAGTTCGAGGATTATTTCTTCTATGTCGAAGCAGAATTGCGGAGCCGTCTCGGTGACTTAGGCGGCGCACTTCACACTGCACGCTCGCGCAATGATATGGACCATACGCTGTTTAAGATGGTTCTTCGCACCAAAGCAGAGGGCTTGCTTTCAGGGATTGTCGGGCTGTCTAATGCACTGGTTGCAAAAGCAGAGGCGGAAGCGGACACTTTAATCGTGGCTTTTACGCATGGCCAGCCCGCACAGCCGACGACGTTTGGTCACTACCTCGGTGCGATCATCGAGGTCGTAAACCGCGATGCGGCGCGTCTTTCCGCTGCGATTGAAAATCTGGGGCATTGTCCAATGGGGGCAGCAGCAATCACGACGTCCGGTTTTCCCATAGACCGCAGGCGGATGGCCAACCTTCTTGGATTTGAGGGGCCGCTGGTCAATTCCTATGGCTGTATCGCGTCTGTGGACTATGTGACCGGGCTTTATAGTGCGATGAAGCTGGTCTTCCTTCATCTCGGGCGCGTCGTTCAGGACATGGCGTTCTGGTCAAGCTTTGAGGTCGGGCAGCTTTACGTGCCTAATTCTCTTGTTCAGATAAGTTCGATCATGCCGCAGAAGCGCAATCCGGTACCGATTGAGCATATGCGCCACCTGTCGTCCGTTACTGTTGGTCGGTGCGATATGGTTGTGAACACGATGCACAATACGCCGTTTACGGACATGAACGACAGCGAGGGCGAGGTTCAGCAGGTGGGCTATGAAGCGTTTGAAAGCGGGCGGCGGGTCATCGACCTTTTGACGGCATTTTTGCCAGCATGTTCAATCAACGAAACGAACGTGCGGCGCAATACGGATGCGGCCTGTATCACGATCACCGAACTTGCAGATACTCTGGTGCGCGAGGAGGGGCTTACTTTTCGTCAGGCCCATGAGATCGCTGCAAAGACTGCGCGTGTGGTCATTGCGCAGTCCATCCCGCTTGGAGATGGGTTCGAAGCCTTCACGGCCGCCTTTGGCGCCGAGGTCGGGCAGGGCCCGGCAATGGGCGAGCCGGATTTCCGCCGCGTGACGTCGGCTGAAAACTTCGTTGCTGTGCGCAACTGCATTGGAGGGCCGGCGCCAGAGGCTTTGGCGCAGGCCTTGTCGCACTACGGCGAAGAATTGAACGCTATCGGTGCGGCGCAGCGCGTGCGTGTCGACCGTATTCACAGTGCTGCCAGGCGTCTCGACACGGCATTCACGTCCATTCTGGAGACCTGACCTTGGCCAATCTTGCCTTACGCTCGCTTACGAAATCCTACGGGTCTACCGAGGTGCTTCACGGTATTTCGCTTGATGTGGCGGATGGGGAATTCGTGGTCTTTGTCGGTCCTTCCGGCTGCGGAAAATCGACGACCTTGCGGCTGATCGCGGGTCTTGAAGAGACCACAAGCGGGATCATCGAAATTGGCGACCGCGAGGTGAATAATCTTGAGCCCAAAGAGCGCGATATTGCGATGGTGTTTCAAAACTATGCGATCTACCCGCATATGTCGGTGAAAAAGAATATCGCGTTCGGATTGCGATCTTCAAAGATGCCAAAGCCCGACAAAGAAAAGCGTATTCAAGAGGTTGCTGGTATTCTCGATATGGTGGACCTGTTGGAGCGTAAGCCTTCGCAGCTTTCAGGTGGGCAACGGCAACGGGTCGCCATTGGGCGGGCCATGGTGCGTGATCCTGCCGTGTTCCTGTTTGACGAACCCCTTTCCAATCTTGATGCGCAACTTCGCACACAGATGCGTCTGGAGATAAAACGTCTGCATCAGCGGGTCGGAAATACGATCATCTTTGTGACCCATGATCAGATTGAAGCTATGACCATGGCAGACCGCATCGTGATCATGAAAGATGGTCATATCCAGCAAGTCGGCACGCCAGCCGAAGTTTACCACAAGCCCGCAAATACTTTCGTCGCCCGGTTTATTGGCGCGCCTTCGATGAACATGTTGTCGGCACGCGTGACCGATGGGGGGGTGACGCTTGAAGGCGGGCAGCGCGTGGCTATGGAGTTTGACAGGATACCCGAGGTTTCCGATGTCCTGATCGGTGTGCGCCCTGACGATTTGCACCCAGACGACATTAACCCAATCATCAGTGGTCAGGTCACCGTTCTTGAGCCTTTGGGCCCCGAGACGCTCATCTACGTGGAAACGCCAAGCGGTGAGGTCATCGCGAAGGCAGATGGGCGTAGCCCCCCGAAGGTTGGCGATACGGTTTATCTTGGCGCGGGCGTCGAGCATTTGCATATGTTTGACGCTAAAACCGGAATTGCTTGGACATGAGCGCGGCGATCCTTTGTGCCGGGCGGCTTTATTGCGATGTCGTCTTCACAGGGACGCCACGGTTGCCGACGCTTGGGACCGAAGTTTTTGCCAAAGGTGTGTCCCTGCATGCGGGTGGAGGTGCGTTTATCACCGCTGCAACCCTTGCGGCCTTGGGAGAGCGTGCGTCGCAGTTTTCCATTATTCCAGCCGCGCCGTTCGACGCCACCGTTCTTTCGCAACTCGCGGCGCACAAAGTCACATCAAAACTGTGCCGCCCTGCGTCCGCGGGGGCAGATCCGCAGATCACAGTGGCCATACCCTGTGGGTCAGATCGGGCTTTTTTGACACGGGCTTCCGGGCAGGCCCTTCCGCCGATTGATCCTGGTGCGATGTCAGCGTTTTCCCATCTGCATATTGGCGAGCTTGGAACACTTGAGGAAAATCCGGACTTGGTTGACCACGCTCGCAGGTGCGGGATGACCATTTCGCTTGATTGCGGCTGGCAAGATGAATTTCGCCCTGAGGTTCGGGATTTGATTGCTGCCGTAGATGTTTTTCTTCCCAATCAGCGTGAGTTGGAAGCATTACTTGCCATTGGGGTGCCGGAGACATGTGCTGCTTTAACCGTGGTAAAGAATGGGAAAGCTGGTGCCAGGGCGCGAAAGTTGCGCCAATCAGAATGGGTGCATGAAGCGACCAAACCTTTGCGCGTTGTGGATGCCACTGGTGCCGGAGATGCGTTCAATGGCGGCTTCATTTCGCAATGGCTGAAAGGTGCTTCTCTTCAGCTGTGCCTTCAAAGAGGCAATGCCTGCGGCGCAGCGTCAGTTCAATCGGCAGGTGGTGTCGGCGGATTGGCAGGAGTGGTGGACGGGCAATTGGCTGAACCAAGCTTTCATTAACGGCTAACAGGCGATTGCCACGCTGATATGGCCGCAAAGTGCACTCAAATGCATCTCCGTTTTGCCCACTTTTTTTGTTTAGAAAGTGAGCAATAGGGTAATAAACACCCGGTTTTGAATGGAACCCTGAATGGCAGCAATCGTGCAAGAAGACGATGGCTTAAGAAGCGCTCTTTGCGCGCTCCCCAAGTTCGGATTGTGCCCGGTTGAGACATTCACCGTTCAGAATTTCGCCTTGAGATGTGCGACGAGGCTCTGGGCGTGACGATCTTTATGAGCCTGCGAAAGCTGTTTGCACGCGATGTTCCCGCGCCGGATGCCGAGCCTTTTCGCCTAACTGGACGGCAAGGCCGCATGCAAGTTTCATCCAATGTTGTTGAGATCACTCAATTTAATGAGATTGATGGAAATGTGCAATCGCCCAAGTCAGAAAGCGCTAAGCACGAAAATACCAGCCCAATGGTGAGGCCGAACGGCCGTAGCGGGCGCGTCAGGACACGCCTTTTACCGGAAGGCGAACAATGTGGATCAAATAATCCGTCTGAAGGATTTGACACGATGCGCTCTGGTCGCGTGCGCCGGCCGGTTGGCTGGCTTGTTATCATTGAGGGCCCCGGAATCGGCGACTGGTTTGCTTTGGAAAGTGGGTTGACGCACATTGGGCGCGGAGCAGTTCAAGACGTTTGTCTCGACTTCGGGGATCAGACGATTTCGCTACTGAACCACGCTTATATTACATACGACATTGCACAGCATCGCTTTCAGATCAGCCACGGTGAAGGTATCAATTGGGTCCGATTGAACGGTGTCACCGTCGAAGTTAAAGCCGATCTGTCACATGGTGACCGAATTACAATTGGTAAAACCACCCTGCGGATCGCCGCATTTTGCGACGATCATTTCAGCTGGGCGCCCATTCTAGACAAAGGAGGATCGAAATGACCTCGCAGGCTTATGCGCGTTTTGATGTTGCCACAGCACTTGGCCAGGGAATGAGAGAGATCCAGGAGGATGCGGTCGTCACTGACTTCCCAGCTGGAATGGATGTAGGGTTTGTGGTTCTTGCAGACGGAATGGGTGGCCACGCTGCCGGTGAAATCGCAAGTTCCATTCTTGTGACAGAAGTCTTTGCAGAGTTGAAATTCAAGCTTTCTGACTTGAAGAAGCATGAGGCGCATATTCCGGAAATTCTGAAAAGTGCGGCGATGACGTCAAATGCATGTATTCGCGACTACGTCTCTGAAAATCCACGCAACTACGGCATGGGCGCTACATTGGTCGCGCCGCTTCTTGTAGAAGATCGACTGTACTGGATCTCGGTAGGGGACTCGCCTTTGTACCTGCATCGCGATGGCGCTATGTGGCAATTAAACGAAGATCATTCGATGGCACCCGAGATCGACCGAATGGTCGCGAAGGGTCTTCTTTCCCCCGAGGAAGGCTTGCATCACCCTGACCGCAATTGCCTGCGTTCGGTTTTGCTTGGCGATAGCGTGGCAAAGATTGATTGTCCGCAAGAACCGTTTCATGTTCGCGAAGGCGATATCGTTTTGGTTGCCAGCGATGGTTTGCAATCGCTCACCAACGCCGAGATTTCGGCTGTGGTGAGCGACAACGAAGAACGCTCGAGTACTGAGATTGCATTTGCGTTGCTAACTACTGTGAATGCATTGAAAGACCCAGATCAGGATAATATTTCGGTTTCGGTTATCAAAGTAAACCGTACGCAGGCGGCGGCGGCTTTTCCACAATACCGATCCCGCCGTGCTGTTGGTGGTATGTCTCAGACAAGGCTTTTATCATTCCAAAGAGAAGGTTAAGTAAAATAGCTCAATTATCTTCTTACACGTTTTCCCTGCTAATATTCCCGTCGTTTGCTTGTTTGCGTTTGCGTACAGGTCCAGTCTTTTGATTTTTTGGCTCAAGGTCAGATTGTGGAAGGGACGTCTCCCTTCAAATATACCTGTACACTTCATATGGAGCATCGACAGAGCGTGCTTTTGACCGCGCGGACTCTGAGGATCTTACTGCTGTAGTTGCCGCACGTGCGTCCTTCTTTGGAGACCAGATACAAAGCCCCCCTCGAACCCAAGCGGCGAGGCCAATGCCAATGGTTGGTGGCTTAGTTGCTCAGCGAGTTGAGCCCGGCCAAGGTCTTGCAGGTAGTCGCGTATCGATGCTCGGCGATGGTTCCGCTGACGCGCGGAAAAGGACAGTAATTCCCTCAACTGCGGTTGGAGTGCTATCGCGTTGCATTGTCGTAAAATTGGTATCTGCGACCGCAAACACAAAACTGAAACTTGCCTCGGATACGGTAGGGAACGAAATTTGTGGAGGGCGCGCAGCTGTCACAAGCCTCTCTAGGCGTGGAAGCGTTGCGGACTGTTCGCCTTGCAGTAAGACTGGCGACGCCACTGCAGCCGTCCATTCCACGTTAGCAGTGCGCGCGTCAGTGTCTGATGGGATCACGCTCTCAGTCAGGAATGTCGGAATGGTAGGTTCAATTAGAGCGGGTGTTGCGTAGGGCGCCATTGGGACCGCCTCCGCCACAACAGCAGGGGTTTCTTGATCGATTACAAGTTCTTGCGCAACGGTGCCTTGGGTCATCAAATAGCCAGCGATGCCGGCGCTTGCCAAGATAGCGACTGCGAGACCGCCGATCAAAGCCAC
>NZ_CALJXO010000194.1:0-19481 GCF_937988555.1 uncultured Boseongicola sp.
GTTATGGGCCGAAAGAGGTAATAGCTTTCTAGAATTATGGTGCCGCTGAAGGGACTCGAACCCCCGACCCCATCATTACGAATGATGTGCTCTACCTGATGAGCTACAGCGGCGTATCGCTGCGCCTCCTAGCAAGATTTCGATCCAAAGGATAGATCTAAGTCGCGTCTTTCTTCTGCTCTGCCTCGCCATTTTCCGACGCAAAATCCGCAGGAGGACCATCCGCATTCGCGGTCTGTTTTTCCCCCGTTGCATCTGCTAGCTCGGACTCGGCAACCTCAGCCACAGCATCGATCGTTTCAGCGTCTTCAACATCATCGACTGACACCGGCGGCTCTATCTGTCCAACGATCAACGGCAACATCTCGGCCCCGGTCAGCATTGAAGACGACCCCTCCGGCGGGCGCGTCCAGGCCATCGTATCAAATCCATCGCAATTGTCGCAAATCGGAGACCAAACACCATGCACCGTCTGGCACTTGTTGCAGACCCATTGCGGATCACGTGGCGCTGCCAGTGCGCGCGCAAGCCACCCGCGCACAAGCGCATCATCTGCCCCCGAGCCGCGCTCGACCGCTGCCATAATCGTCAACGTCCGCCCTGTCGGATCGGTTTCTGCCAGATCTCCAAGCGCCTTGCGCGCCGCCGGAAAATCTTCCGCAGCGATCTGAAGCTCTGCCTGCAAAAGTCGCGTCTCTGCGTGATCCCTGTGTTGGTTTGTCAAAACACCAAAGCGCAAGATGCGTTTGCCCGGACTCTCGTTTGGTACAATCCGCGCAAAAGCAGCCGCAAGATCGGGATGCGGCGCAACGTCCCAAGCCTTGCGAATAACTCGGGTCGCATACTTTGGCTTACCTTCAGCAACATAACTGTCTGACGCCATAACCGCTGCCGGGACCAGATCCGGCGACATCTTATTGGCCGCAATCGCCTTCTCACGCGCCTCGATCGAAGCACTTTCATCGACAATATCGCGCGCTTCGCCCAAGGCCAAAACCGCATCACGGCGGCGATGCACGTCGCGCGGTAATGACCCGTACTTCAGCTTCGCACTCAACGTTTTGCGCGCCCCGGACCAATCGTGTTGACCGGCCTGCAAACTCAAAAGAACGTCTTGAGTTTCCTCGTGCTTTGGCTTCAAAGCAAACGCGCGCTCAGCAAGCTTCAGTGCCATGTCCGTGTCGCCATCCAGCAGTTTCTGCCGCATAATCCCGCGCACACCAACAAACCGTGTTCGGTCGTCTTGCAAAAGTTTCTTATAAGCAACCTCGGCCTTCAGCTTGTCGCCGGCCATCTCGGCCGCCTGCGCCGTCAGAAGCGTAGTCAGGTCAGGTCGCTTAAGATACCGCTCAGCCTTTGATGCTTTGGTCAGCGCCAAACGCCCATCGCCGGATGCCACCGCCATCATCCCTTCGGCCAAAGCGTCGTAACCTTTGCGCTCCCGGCCGCGGGCAAAATACCGCGTGATTGCGGTCTCGTCGCCGTTAAGAAACCGCAAAAACGCAACGATCAGACCAAGGGCCTTGAAGGCCAGCCAGGTAACGATGACGAGCCCCACAAGCGCGATCACGGATTCGAGCGCTCCCAAGGTAAACTCGGTATCCGCCACGGACACCCGGACGCCGCCTTCGGCTTCCAGAAGCATTCCCACGCCCCAGGCCGCCGCGCCCACAAGCGCAACAAAGAGGAAGATTCTCAGTAAAGACCAGATCATCTAAAAACGCCTTCCTCAGTTCATTTCATCAGTAAGCGACTGCACCGCTGTCGTCGCGGCCACACGTGTTTCAGCTTGCGCTATCCAACCGCCAAGTGAGGCAATCGCGCCTTCCGGCAATACGGACAGCTCCTCCAACGTTGACGCAAGATCTCCATCGTTCAAAGTGGCCTCGGCCCTCGACAAAACAGCATCAGGATCATCGCCTTCGCGTGCCGACAAGGATCGCGCGTTCGTCTGCTGTCGCAAAAACGCAGCTATCCGCTCGATCGCGCTTGCATCAGCTGGAATGCTTTGGGCATTCCGAAGCGCATCGCGAGCCGCATCCGGAAACTCAGCCCGCAATCCGGCCAATGTCGGAACGCCTTGCTCCGCAACAGCGGCCAATGCTTCGGGCACATTCGGAACGTCGACCAACGCATCTGCAAACGGCGCGCCACTTTCCAGAGCCGCCGAAACCTGCGCAAGCGCCGCACGCTGCATGGCCATTTCAGCAGCGGCCGCGGCGTCCGCTTCAATCTGCTCGGCGCGCGCCTGCGCCGCCTCGACCTCGGCCCTCGCAGCCGCCGCCGCAGCCTCAAGTTCTGCCCGGAAAGTTTCCATCTCAGCCCCGAAGTCTACGGAAGGCGCGGCCTCAATCACTGCGGCCGGCGAATTCTCCAAAACCTCGATCCGAGCAGAAGCAGCAGCCAAATCCCCGGACAGCGCATCAATCCGCTCCGACAGGCCTGCAATCTCATCCTGCACTGGCGTCAAATCCGCCTCAACGGAAATTGGCACAGCGCCAATATCGGCAATCTGCGATTCTAAGGCTGCGATTTGCCCAGCCTGACTATCAAGCTCCGCCTGCATCGCCTCGTTCGGACCCGCGGGAGGATTTGGCCACCCTTCAGGCACCGCGAAGGTTGCAACCAGAAATCCGATAGCGCCTGCTATTAGTCCGCCAAAAATAAGACCAACCGTCGAAGGCCCGGACGGTTCCGGCGGCGGCGCGGGCGACGAGATAGCTTCCGCGACTTCTAAAACTTCTGGCGCAGTTTCATCGACAGCGGTTTCATCGCTCAAAGTGTCTGAAGCATCGCCGTCTTCAGCAATAACCTCTGCGCCCTCGATCAGACCCTCCCCCTCTGACGCTTCCGCGTCATCCGACTCAGGGTTCTCAGAATCTTTTGTTTCAGAGGATTCGGCATCATCGACTTTCGCTGAATCCACGCCGTCAGATTCCAAAGCTTCGCCGTCTTTCGGAGAATTTGTGCTGTCTTTCGACACCTTGGACGAATTTTTGCCGCTAACCAAAGTCAATAACTCCCATCAGTCGCGCGCCCCAGTGGGCCCACCGAAACTACACCAGTAACTGTATTGCGCCACAGCGGTGACAACAAGTAAACGACGCTAAAAGCACCGCACAACTGCCGCGCACATCGCCGCCGAGGATGGCTCTGTCACAATCCTCACGTCTCCACCACCGATCCAGGCCGACGCAACAGTCTCGCTGATCGCAATCACAGTCAAAGGCGCCCGTATGCCCAGCGTTTTGCCTAATAATTCGGCGGTTCGCGCAGAAAAAAGCGGCGCAACAACGGGCGAGGCGCCGAAAAGCAACGCCTCGCCCGCCCGACTCAAGGGCTGCGCAATCTGATCATAGACAATCACATCCTCCGACATGACCCCCCGTTCCTCTAAAGCCGCAACCAAATCCAAGCGGACATGCCGACCTCTGACATACAGACACGGCCCGATAATGGCCTCGCTCCTCTCCAAAAAACTCGAAACGTCGGCCCCCAGAGACACCGCTTCAGCACCGAACTCACGCGCCAGACGCGCCGTCATTTCGCCAACGCAAGCCACGCGGCGCCCCCGCAACGCGCCCTCGTCTGCAAGTCGGCGCACCGCGTGGGAAGATGTCACGGCAATTGTCGCAAACTGGTCTAGATCCGGAATATTCCCGACTTCAACGATCCGTATAACCGGAGCCACAACGGCAGGCACTCGCCGCTCCAAAACTCCCTCGCACTCAGCAAGAAAGGCGCGCGATTGCGCGTCGGGGCGGGTCAATAGAAGGGTCGGCGAAGCGTCGTCCATTCAGGGACCGTTGCTTGTGCGATAGGCCTCTCGGTGTTACCTGCCAATCATTGCTCACGCAAGACAGCGCACATGACAGCCATTCGGACCATCCTTGGAATAGAATCCAGCTGCGACGACACAGCAGCAGCCGTCGTGCAGAACGATAGGACCATTCTGTCATCCGTTGTCGCAGGCCAAGCTGATCTCCACGCCGCGTTTGGAGGTGTCGTTCCGGAAATAGCCGCCCGCGCCCACGCCGAAAAGCTGGACATTGCCGTCGAAAAGGCGCTCGCAGACGCCGGCAAATCTTTAGCCGATATGGACGCCATCGCTGTGACCGCAGGCCCTGGCCTCATTGGTGGCGTTATTTCTGGCGTCATGATGGCCCGAGGCCTAGCTGCCGGATCCGGCAAGCCACTGATTGGTGTAAACCACCTCGCGGGCCACGCCCTTACACCCCGCCTGACCGACGATCTGACATTCCCATACCTGATGCTTCTCGTCTCTGGTGGCCACTGCCAATTCCTTACAGTCCACGGCCCCGATAGCTTCACCCGGCTGGGCGGCACCATCGATGACGCGCCAGGCGAAGCTTTCGACAAGGTTGCCCGCCTCCTTGGCTTGCCGCAACCTGGCGGCCCGGCCCTCGAACAAGAGGCGCGCAAAGGCAACGCGAAACACTTTACTCTGCCGCGCCCGCTGCTGAATCGTCCGGGCTGCGACATGAGCTTCTCAGGCCTCAAAACCGCTGTCCTTCGGGAGCGCGACAAGCTTGTCGACGCACAAGGTGGCATCACGCAACAGAATCGCTCCGACCTATGCGCGGGGTTTCAAACGGCCGTATCAGACGTGCTTGCTCAAAAATCCCGCTGTGCTCTTGCCGAATATCTGAAATTGAACCCCGAGAACCCGGCGCTCGCCGTCGCGGGCGGGGTCGCCGCAAATATTCAGATCCGCGACGCTCTCCAGTCGGTTTCCCTGCAAGCCCGCGTCGCGTTTACCGCCCCGCCGCTCGCGCTTTGCACCGACAATGCTGCGATGATCGCCTGGGCAGGCCTCGAACTTGACGCTATCAACCACCCCGGGCTCATTCCACTTATTGCCCGCCCGCGATGGCCGCTTGACGCAACAAGCCCAGCCATGCTCGGCTCCGGTAAGAAAGGGGCAAAGGCATGAGCCACACCGCCGTTATCGGCGCAGGTGCGTTTGGCACATCACTCGCCATCGCGCTTTCACTTAATGGTGCGCCCGTAACACTCTGGTGTCGTGACGACGAGACCGCCGAGACCATGCGCAGGGGACGTAAGTCACCGCGCCGCCTGCCCGGACATGATTTGCCCAAAAGCCTGGCCATCTCGGGCAACCTCGCAGAAATCGAGGCCGACACCCTCCTGATCGCGGTCCCGATGCAATCACTCGCAACCTTCCTTGCCGCCGCTCCGGACTGGTCCGGGCGCACACTGGTTGCGTGTTGCAAGGGCATCGACCGCCAGACAGGCCTTGGCCCGGTCGCAACCTTGAAAGCAAAGGCTGAAAACTCAAATGCCGCACTGATAACCGGCCCAAGCTTCGCCACCGACATTGCTCGTGGCCTGCCCACCGCACTTACGCTCGCGGCAGAAACCGAAGCGCGGGCGCTTAGCCTTCAAGCAACCCTCTCCCGGCCGGCTCTCCGCCTCTATCGCACCACAGACACCGTCGGCGCCGAACTTGGCGGTGCCCTGAAGAACGTGATCGCGCTAGCAGCTGGCATGGCCATCGGCGCAGGCTTCGGTGACAGCGCCCGCGCCGCAGTTATCGCGCGTGGCTTCGCTGAAATGACACGCTACGCGGTGGCGAAGGGCGCACATCCAGAGACCCTGCAGGGCCTGTCGGGTCTTGGTGATCTCGTCTTAACCTGCACCTCAGACAAATCCCGAAACTTTTCTGCAGGCGTTGCATTTGGGCGCGGCGATCAGCCTGACATGACCTCAACAATCGAGGGCATCGCCACCGCAGAAGCTCTTGCGACCGAAGCCAGTGCCCAAAACCTTAACCTTCCCCTAACCATTGCAATTCACGCCGTGGCCACGGGGAAAATGGCCGTCGAAGACGCCGTCGGCGCCCTCCTTTCCCGGCCGGTCAAACAGGAGTAATCCCATGCGCTACTGGCTCTTCAAATCTGAAACCTCGACCTGGGGCTGGGACCAACAGGTCGCCAAAGGCGACGCCGGCGAAGAGTGGGATGGCGTGAGAAACTATCAGGCCCGCAACTTTATGCGCGAAATGGAAGTCGGCGACCGCGGCTTCTTTTACCATTCGCAAAAAGATCGCGAGATCGTCGGCATCATCGAAGTGATCGCCAAAGCCCACCCCGACAGCACAACAGACGATGACCGTTGGGAATGCGTTGACATCAAGGCCGTCAAGGCGCTCTCCACGCCCGTACACCTTGATGCCATCAAGGCAGATGAGCGCCTCGCGGATATGGTGCTCGTAAAAAATTCCCGCCTGTCCGTGCAGCCCGTCACAGATGACGAATGGCGCATTATTTCTGATCTTGGCGGGCTTTAGAAACGCTGGCTTTCAAACAAAGCTAGGCGGATACGCAAAGGCGTCCGATACTCGCGCCATAAAAACAGCGAGGGACAAACAACATGGGATTTCTCAGCGTAGTAGCGGCCGCAACGGCCGCGTGGATATTCGGAGCGATCTGGTACGGCGTTGTCGGTAAACAGTGGATGGCCGCGTCGGGCCTGACCGAAGAATCCGTCAACCGCAGCAACCCAGCACCCTACATCGTCAGCTTCCTGTGCGCGCTTCTTGTGGCGGGTATGATGCGGCATGTACTTGTAACATCAGGCGTCGAGACTGTGGGCAAGGGTCTGCTGACAGGGCTCGGCCTTGGTCTTTTCATCGCCGCGCCTTGGGGTGTCACCAATGTGCTGTTTGCCCAGCGCGATCGTGCGTTGATCTGGATGGATGGGGTCTACCCTACTGTCGGAATGGCGTTGATGGGGGTTGTGCTGGTTCTGGTGTGAATGACCACGGCGGTGCTGAAATCAGGCTACTGCCGATCTCTCGCCGACCAATCGTCGTCTGCGTGCGAAGTTGGTCGGCGTGCAGCGCGTTAAAATCAGGGCCAAGGCAATGGCGTGCAGTTCGCAGTGCAGCCCGCAAAAACGCCTGTTCTTCTGGTGCACGGTTCCAATCACACTTCAACAATAACGAACGTCACTCTTGAAATTGAAGCCCAGACACATCAGTCGCCCTCCCTGCGACATGTGTTGACCGCCTAGCGCCATCTCCGGAAGACGTAGGCATCCGACGACAGGCCTAGCTTGAGAGATGAACGATGCGCGTGACGTCTGCCCCTAGGACTTCAACAGCCAGGCCTTGAAGACCGTGCCGCTCCCAAAGCGCAAGCCTCAGCGAAATGGAGCAGTTCATCTCAACAGTAGCCATCGACAAACTCACAGCCCCAATAGCGACAGGGTCATAACGTCCGAGGTGTGAACAGCCGCAATGCAGCCCTGCAACGATCCGGAGTGTAAGGCCAGCCTTCCAGCGCGCTGGCGGCAAATAGGGATCCGACACACTAAGTGGGACTGTGGGGTTCCATTCTGCGGGCAATGGTCTGTCTGGACGCAACCTGACGACAGTTGCGATCGCCACCTTAAAACGCCGGACAAGACGCGAATATCCATCAGGGCAGCAAAGGGGCGCAGCTTCCCGCGCCCCGTTTAATCAATAGCGATAGTGTTCAGGCTTGAACGGTCCTTCCGGAGAGACGCCGATATAGGCTGCCTGATCGGCCTTCAGCACGGTCAGCTTCGCGCCAACCCGCGCCAGGTGCAGTCGAGCGACTTTCTCGTCCAGGTGCTTGGGCAGAATATGAACCGTGTTGTCATAGTGATCACCCTTGGTCCAAAGCTCGATCTGCGCCAGAACCTGGTTTGAAAAGCTCGCAGACATAACGAACGAAGGATGCCCGGTTGCGTTGCCAAGGTTCAAAAGACGCCCCTCAGAAAGCAGAATGATCCGGTTGCCCGAAGGCATCTCGATCATGTCGACCTGCTCTTTGATGTTCGTCCATTTGTGGTTCTTCAGGCTTGCCACCTGAATTTCGTTGTCGAAGTGGCCGATATTTCCAACGATGGCCATATCCTTCATCTCTCGCATATGCTCGATGCGGATGACGTCTTTGTTGCCAGTTGTCGTGATAAAGATGTCCGCCGAAGGGATTTCGTCTTCCAGAAGCGTCACCTCAAAGCCGTCCATCGCGGCCTGAAGTGCACAAATTGGATCAACCTCGGTTACTTTTACCCGCGCGCCCGCACCGCGAAGCTACGCCGCCGATCCTTTGCCTACGTCGCCGTACCCCATGACAACGGCCACTTTGCCAGCCATCATCGTGTCAGTCGCGCGGCGAATACCGTCAACCAGCGATTCCTTACAACCGTACTTGTTATCGAACTTTGACTTTGTAACACTGTCATTGACGTTGATTGCGGGGAACGGAAGTTGGCCCTGCTTCACCAACTCATACAAGCGGTGCACGCCAGTCGTCGTTTCTTCAGAAACGCCTTTGATCTGATCACGCATCTTGGTGAACCAGCCGGGGCTTGCAGCCATCCGTTTCTTAATCTGAGCAAAAACCGCTTCTTCTTCTTCTGACTTGGCGATCAAGATCAGATCGCTTTCGCCATTCTCAACCCGGGATCCAAGAAGGATATAGAGGGTCGCGTCGCCGCCATCATCCAGGATAAGGTTGGGGCCATCCTCAAACATGAAGGATCGATCGAGATAATCCCAGTGCTCGACCAGGCTCTGGCCTTTAATGGCAAAGACTGGCGTACCACCCGCCGCAATAGCTGCTGCAGCATGGTCTTGGGTCGAGAAGATATTACACGAGGCCCAGCGCACATCAGCACCAAGCACCACCAAAGTCTCAATCAAGACTGCGGTTTGGATAGTCATATGAAGCGATCCAACGATGCGCGCGCCCTTAAGCGGCTTGCTTTCGCCGAACTCCTCGCGCAAAGCCATCAGGCCCGGCATCTCAGTCTCAGCAATATCAAGCTCTTTGCGCCCAAATTCCGCCAGAGAGATGTCTTTTACTACGTAATCGTTGGCCATAAGACCCGCTCCTTAATCAGTTCAACGGGTCAGATAGCACCAGGTATAGTCCCCGGCAACCAACGTCAGCTTTTGATACCTGCCGGCGTCCTAAGATTGGGCCCTGCCTCGCGCCAATTTGTGCCCGACGCCATGATACACGACAGCCCATTCGGGCGCGTCATCAAGATAGTCCAAGTGCCTTTTTCTTCCGAAAACCAGACCTCGAATACAGAACTCGAGCTCTGTAGCCCGCCGCCTGCGAAAACTTCGCCATAGCGGCCCTCCAGTTTTTCCACCACCATATCCCGCTCTGCGCAGGCTGCCTGGGCTTGGATCGTCGTTGGCAGAACAGCTGCCAAAAGGGTCAGGCTTGTGAGGATGCGTCGCATCATGTCTCCTTTCTGCGGCGTCTGGCCGCTTTGCCTGTGTCTCCTCCCGGTCTTTCGATCACTGGTACTGTGTTGATTGTTTCCAAATCGTGACTGAAGCTACCCATTTTAACGGGCATTTTAACTTCTCAAGTTTTAGCGATAGGGGTGAATTGTGCCAGAATCTGGGCCTGAATTTGGGTATTTCCATGCCGAGGCACCTTGACGCCCTGATGCACTTTGCCCCACATCCCCACCATGCGAGCTTTCAAAAAACCCCCACGCGCATGGCAGCGAATGCTATCTGGCCGACGCCTCGACCTGCTCGACCCAACACCGGTCGACATCGAAATCGAAGACATTGCGCATGGCTTGGCCTTTGTTGCGCGCTGGAACGGTCAGACCATAGGCGACTTTGCCTATTCCGTTGCAGAACACTCGCTGCTTGTGGAAGAAATCTTCGCGCGCATCAATCCTGACGCCCCCGCAAAATGGTGCCTTGCGGCGCTTCTTCACGATGCGCCAGAGTACGTCATCGGCGACATGATTTCGCCGGTGAAGGCTTCTGTCGGACCAGGATACGGAGCGCTGGATGATCGTTTGGCAGCCGCCGTCCACCTTCGTTTCGGCTTGCCTGCAACACTACCGATTTCCATCAAGAAAAAGATTAAAAAGGCCGACAAGATTTCTGCTTGGCTCGAAGCAGTGCAGGTGGCCGGGTTCACGCTCACCGAGGCAAACAAATTCTTCGGGGCCCCGGACGACGCGGTCGCCCAAGGCCTCAAGATTGTTCTACGTCCGCCTGTTGAGGTCCGCGAGGCCTACGTCGCGCGTCACAACACGCTCATTGCCCTGCTTTAAACCTACCTCGGCGACCGCTTCGCCAAAATCCGCTGAAGGGTGCGTCGATGCATGCTCAGGCGACGCGCGGTTTCGCTGACATTGCGATCACACAACTCATACACTCGCTGAATATGCTCCCAACGCACACGATCCGCGCTCATTGGGTTCTCCGGGGGCGGCGGCAACTCGTCATCAGTCGCCAGCAATGCCGCTGTCACGTCATTGGCATCAGCAGGTTTCGACAAATAATCCGTCGCGCCGATCTTCACGGCCGCAACAGCCGTAGCAATCGCGCCATATCCGGTCAGCACCACTACGCGGCTGTCCTCTCGGCGCTCGCGAATACGCTCGACTACGTCAAGCCCATTCCCATCACCCAACCGCAAGTCAACGACTGCGTAGGCTGGAGGGCGCGCCGTCGCAATCGCCGTCCCTGCGGCAACAGTTTCGGCCGTCTCGACTTCAAAACCACGCTTTTCCATTGCCCTCGCGAGACGCCGCAGAAATGGCTCGTCGTCATCAACGATCAAAAGCGATTTGTCGGCCCCAATGTCTTTAAGCGGTTGGTCGGCCATATATTCCTCCTGCCCCATTGTCCGGAACCCTAGGGCGACGACCCCCATGCGTCAAACAAAGTCAGTTAGCTGCGATATGACAGGCCGTCTGCTCTGCCATTTCTTCGGGCTGCACATCTCGCCCGAAGTACGAAGCAAGACCAGTGTTAGGTAGCATCAGATAGGTGAATGTCGAATGATCCATCAGATAAAACTCTCCCTCACCTGTGCCCCTCGCATAGTAAGTCTTATAGGCCTGACTTGCCGCCTTGACCTGCTCGGGGCTCCCGGTCAAACCGATCATCTTCGGATGCATGTCGGCCGCATATTGAGCGACAATCTCCGGCGTGTCGCGCTCCGGGTCAATCGAGATAAACACCGGCGTTACATCAAGCCCCTGCTCAGCCAGGATATCAACGGCGATCGCATTGCGCGCCACATCGAACGGACAAACATCGGGGCAGAACGTGTACCCAAAGTACACAAGCGTCGGCCCATCAATCACATCGCCATCCGTCACAAGCATGCCGTCCCCGTTCATCAACTCAAATGGACCGCCGATTGCTACATTCCCGCCAGCAATCGCGTTTCCGCCGCAGGAGCTCTCCTGATTAAGCGCCGTCCAAACCGCCGCGCCACCGATTGCAACGGCAAGCACCGCCGAAGTCGCCCCAACATAGACCCTATTCATCCGCTTCCCTCCTCAGGTACCTTTGATCGCATTGATCCGGCATGCGAAAGCTGTCTACAAGAAGACAGCTTGCCCCGCACACGAGGAAGTGATGGTCGATCAGCCCGGCTTCAACTCCAAAATCAACCGCTCGAACTGGGTTCGCCTCAGAACACTTATCGTATTGCGCTGGGTCGCCATTGGCGGACAGCTTGCCGCAATCACCGTTGCACAACGGCTTTTTGACCTCGACCTGAATCTGGGCCTCTGCTTTCTTGCCATCAGCGCTTCGATCGTCGCCAATCTGGTGGCCGTCTTCGTTTTCCCGGAAAACAAGCGGCTGACCGAATTTGAGGTCGCGTGGATGCTATTGTTTGACATCGGCCAACTGGCATTTCTGCTTGCGCTGACCGGCGGTTTGAACAACCCATTCGCGCTTCTGATCATGGCCCCTGTCACCATCTCAGCGACAGCGCTTAAACCCGGAACCACTGCGCTCCTCGGGGCGGCAACCATCGGCTTTATCAGCATAGTCGCCATGTGGCATCTGCCGCTTCGCACTGAGGACGGCTTTATTATGCAGATGCCGCAGGACTTCGTGATCGGGTTTTGGACCGCTCTTGTGATCGGCGTCATGTTCCTAGGCCTGTTTGCAAGCCGAATTACTGCCGAAGTTCACGCCATGTCAGATGCGCTCACCGCTACGCAAATGGCGCTCGCGCGCGAGCAAAAGCTGACCGATCTCGGCGGGGTTGTTGCGGCTGCGGCCCACGAGCTTGGCACACCTCTGGCCACGATCAAGCTCGCCAGCGCCGAACTCATCGACGAACTGGATGATCCGCAGCTCAAAGAAGACGCTATGCTGATCAGGGATCAAGCCGACCGGTGCCGCGACATCCTACGCTCCATGGGTCATGCCGGCAAAGATGATTTGCTGATGCGCCGCGCACCGCTAAGCGCGGTCGTCCGCGAAGCTGCCGAACCGCACGAGAATCGCGGCAAGAACGTCCACTACGATATTGCCGCGCTGACCCTTGGCGGTCCAAAGCAACCCACCATCGACCGCCACCCTGAGATCATCCACGGACTGCGCAATCTCGTGCAAAATGCCGTCGATTTTGCCGCTGCAAATGTCTGGATCGATGTGGGCTGGGACAACGAGACCATTGTGCTGACGATTTCTGACGACGGGCCCGGGTTCTCTTCGCAAGTTATGGGCCGGATCGGTGATCCCTTCGTGAGCGAGCGCAACAAGGGCTCCTCAAGCCAGCGGCCGGGTTACGATGGAATGGGCCTCGGGCTTTTTATTGCGAAAACCCTTCTGGAACGCTCCGGCGCTGAATTAAGTTTCGCCAACGGTGGCGATGCCGGCAGCGCAGCACCCCAGTTCGAAATCCGATCCGGCGCCATCGTTCAGGCGCGGTGGCCACTGGACCGCATCGGGGCGACATCTGACAGCGAGCGCCCAGCCCTTGGTGAGAATATCGCGATAGAAGCGACCTAAATTCTAAAAAACGCTGCCGAAGGCGGGAGCTGCTGCGAAGTCTGGTCAATTGCCGGAAATCTCGCCTATCGCATCACGGGACGCACGCACCCTGGCGGCGCCATCGCTTTTCTTGTGGAGGACGTATCCGCCGAAATGTCGCTCACCAGGCAGTTCCGCCACGAGATCGCACTCAGCCAAACCCTGCTCGACACCATCGAGCTTTGGTTTCGCTTCCAGGCGTCTTTCTCCTAACCAAAAAACGCCTACGGTCGCCTCTGGCGCGTCGATCCCAACTCGCTTATCGCAGAAACTTCCATTTTTCACGCCAGTCGTGATTGGCGCGACCGCTCGCTGCCAACGCCGGTCTGGGGGGATTTGCGCTCGTTTGCCCTCAACCAAACGAGCGCGCCGAACGGACCGCCCCTGTGATCGTGACCAACGGGCGGGTCATCGAGAGCCGCCTTCTCCCTATTGCCGGCGGCGGCACGTAGATCATCTTCCAAATCAATGGCGGGGCCGAAACGCGTCCTAGCGAACAGTTGTGTCAAGCTGCCTAATCCGCCTTGCGGCTCCGCGCCCGCAGCGCCAAGGTGGAACTATGCTATCGCCAGCTTCCGTCCATATTGTGCTTCCCGGCCCAGACGACACAGCCGCCGTCGCCGCCCGCCTTGCGCCACATCTGCGCGCAGGTGACTGTCTTCTTTTGACCGGAACCCTTGGCGCCGGGAAAACCCATTTCGCGCGCGCAATCATCCAGAAAAGACTATCTGATTCAGGCCTTTGGGAAGATGTGCCGTCGCCAACCTATACCCTTGTTCAAACCTATGACGACGGGGTTTGTGCGCTTTGGCACGCCGACCTATACCGTCTTACTGACCCCAACGAAATCATCGAGCTTGGGCTAGACGACGCGCGCGAAACGGCAATCACTCTAATCGAATGGCCCGATCGCCTCGGAAGTCTCGCGCCAAAAGACGCCCTGCGGATAACACTGGCTATGGACGGAGATGGCCGCACCCTTACTGCGTCGTGGGACGACCCGCGTCTGTCCATTCTCGGTGCAGAGAATGCCTAACAAGCGCGACTCATTCCTTGCCAGCGCAGGCTGGGCTGACGCCGCGCACTCCCCCGTCGCAGGAGACCTTTCGATCCGCCAGTATACGCGGCTCTCGAAAGGCAGTGCCTCCTCAATTCTGATGGAGTGCGGCCCTGCTATCGACACGTCGCTGTCCGACTTCCTCAAGATGACCGAATGGCTCCGCGCTCAGGGCCTGTCCGCGCCCGAGATATTTGCAGCCGACACCGCCGCTGGCCTCATCCTTCTGGAAGACTTCGGAAATGCCCAGCTCACAACGCTGATTGCACAAGATCCGACCTGCCAAATGCCCCGATACGACACACTCCTCGATACGCTGATCACCATCAGAAACGCGCCGCCGCCAAGCCTTGCAACACCCTCCGCCCGTGTGTTTTGCGAAGCTACCAAGCTGGTCGACATTTGGTATCCGGCAGCAAATACATCCGGCCTAGACGCATTTCGTGCCGGTTTAGAGACTGTTTTGGAGAAAGTGCTGCGCGCGCCGGCCACCGTTAGCCTGCGCGATTTCCATGCCGACAACATAATCTGGCTCCCCGAGAGAACGAACGCTCGCAAGCCCGGACTTCTTGATTATCAGGACGCTTTCCTCACGCATCCCGCCTATGACTTAATGTCCCTTCTGACAGACGCCCGCACCGATGTTGCTCCGAGCTTGCGTCGCGAGATGATTGCAGTCTACGCCTACCGCACAGGCGACAGCGTCGAGGCCCTCACCGAGGCGTTCTCGGCTTTTGGCGCCCAGCGCAATCTTCGCATTCTCGGCATTTTCGCCCGTGCCGCGCGACGCGACGGGAAAACCCAGCACCTCAAGGCTCTACCCCGTGTCTACGGGTATCTCAGTGAGTGCTGCTCCCACCCGTCTCTCGCCCCTTTCGCAGGGGATCTCACCGCCGCGCTGCCAGCGCCCGACGCCCGGATGATCGAAAGCCTGGCCCTATGATGCCCACTGACATCACGCTTATGATCTTCGCGGCTGGCTTCGGCACGCGGATGGGAGACCTGACACACGACACGCCCAAGCCGATGCTCCCTCTGCGCGGCAAGCCAATGATTGACCACACCATAGATTTGGCGAAAATTGCTGGAATAGAGACGATTTATGCAAACACACACTATAGGCACGAGGCCATTGCCCCACATCTGGAAAGCAGAGGCGTCACGGTTCTGCATGAAGCCCCCGACATCCTCGATACCGGCGGAGGCCTCAAGGCCGCACTCGGTCATATTGGCTCGCCAACCCTGACGATTAATCCAGACTGTGACTGGTCCGGCCCCAACCCGCTGATCCATCTCATAGAAAGCTGGCAGGCTGACATGCAAGCGTTGCTCCTGGTCGTTCCCCCTGAGCGCGCCATCAATCGGACGGCAGAGGGTGATTTCAGTCTGTGCGGGACGCGTCTCACTCGCAGTGGCGATATGGTCTACACCGGTGCGCAACTCATCCGGACCGAACGCCTCACCGCGATCCCTGATCGTGTCTTCTCGCTTAACGCCTACTGGGATCATCTTGCCGAAACAGGCGATCTCCACGCCACGATCTACCCCGGTCGCTGGACTGACATCGGTACAAAAGCGGCTCTATCAAGGGCAAACGAGGCTTCTGGTGTTTGAGTCAGCCCAGAAGCCCCGCCTCTTCGGTGTACCGCTCGGCGTGGATTTCCCCGCCGATATCGTCGATCGCTGCCTTAAGGCATATCGCGATCAGCCCCCAGACGCCCTCGCCCGCCTTCACATCATCGTTAACACCGAACGGATGCGCCGCCGTCTGATTGACCTCTTTTCGGACGGTACGGCGCGCTTGCTGCCCCGCATTACCCCTCTCACCGCAATTGACCGCCTTGTTCCCGGCGCACCGCTTCCCACCGCAACCTCCAAACTGCACCGCACCCTGGAGCTCGCCCGCTTGATTAAGCCGCTCCTGGATGCGCCCGACCCGCCCGCGCCCAAAAGCGCGCTGTTCGACCTTGCCGACAGTCTCGCCGCTCTTCTCGACGAGCTCCACGGAGAAGCCGTCGATCCAGAAACGCTCCTCTCACTCGAAGTTCGGGACGAGTCCCACCATTGGCGCCGCAGTCTCGACTTTCTCAGCATTGTACAGCGCTACATCAACCTAAGCGGCACGACGCAAGCTGACCCCGACGCCCGACTTCGTGCGGCCACCGAAGTCCTCATTGATCGCTGGGCCGCGCGGCCGCTGGAAACGCCTGTGCTACTCGTCGGCTCCACCGGCTCGCGCGGCACCACATTCGACCTCATGACCGCCGTCGCCCGGCTCCCTCAGGGCGCGGTCGTCCTGCCCGGCTATGACCCTGATCTTCCAGAGGACGTGTGGACAACGTTGACAGACACCGAAGACTTCAGTCTTGAGGATCACCCCCAGTACCGGTTCGCAACGCTCGCCAAAGCGCTTGATCTCAATCCAAAAACCGAGATCCCAATCTGGACCAGTCGCTCTCCCGACCCCCTCCGAAACAAGCTCATTTCTCTGTCCTTGCGCCCTGCCCCCGTGACAAGCCAATGGCGCGCCGAAGGTCCAAAGCTTGGCGATCTAGGCTCCGCGACAAGAGGTCTGTCGTTGATCGAAGCGCCCCAGCCCCGCGACGAAGCGCTCGCGATTGCCGTTGCGTTGCGCGAAGCCGTCGAGAACGGCGAGACGGCGGCTCTGATCACACCCGACCGGACCCTTGGGCGTCGTGTCGCAGCAGCACTCACCCGCTGGAACATCATTCCCGATGACAGCGCCGGGCGCCCATTATCGCTCACGCCACCAGGTCGATTCCTACGGCACGTCGCGATCCTTTTAAAGGAAAGCCCTGGCGCTGAAGACATCATCGCACTGCTGAAGCATCCGATTACGCGAACCGACGGAACTGATCGTGGCGAGCACCTGCGCGCCACGCGTGAGTTTGAGCTGTTCCTGAGGCGCGAGGGGGAGGTGGCTATTACAGCCGAAACGCTCGATGCCTTTACTCTCCCGGAAAAGAAGCCAGAGTTCACAAACTGGGCGGCATGGCTCAAGACCATTCTCCGCGATCTGGCCAAACCCCCCGATGAGACTTTGGGTGCCGCCATCACGACGCATATCATGCTTGCAGAACGCATTGCGCAAGGCCCGGACGGAACCGGGACGGGCGAGCTTTGGGAAAAAGAGGCCGGCCGCGACACGCGTCAGGCACTCGTTTCGCTCCAGGACCCTAAGATCGCGGAAACGCCCTTAAGCCTTCCTGACTACCGCGCCCTTTTCGAGAAAACTCTCGCCAGCGGAAACACACGCGCCACGGACGCTTCGCATCCAAACGTTGTCGTTTGGGGCACTCTTGAGGCGCGTGTCATGGGTGTTGATCTTGCCATTCTTGGCGGCCTCAACGAAGGCGTCTGGCCCGCACGCCCCGATCCCGACCCGTGGCTGTCGCGCAAAATGCGCAGGCAAGCAGGTCTATTGTCACCAGAGCGTGAGATTGGCCTCTCGGCCCATGACTACCAACAGGCCATCGCCGCCCCCCGGGTGATCATTTCGCGCGCGCGGCGCGATGAGGACGCTGAAACTGTTCCCGCGCGATGGCTCAATCGCCTGACGAACCTGTTAAGCGGGCTGTCCGGCGAAGCGCCCGGTACACCTATCGCCGAAATGCGCGCTCGCGGCGCGCGCTACCTTCAGATCGCCACCCAACTTGACACACCTGAAGCCGCCCCCGCGCCCGCAATCCGCCCAGCCCCTGCGCCGCCCCTCAGCGCAAGAACACTGTCCTATACAGTCACCGACATCGAAAAGCTGATCCGCGATCCTTACGCCATCTACGCGCGCTATACCCTTCAACTTAAGGCTCTACAGCCGCTTCGCCCCGAACCGAACGCGGCAATGCGCGGCACAGTCTTTCACAGTATTGCCGAAACCTTTCTCACCTCCGCCCCCCTCTCAGGCCCAGAAACCGACGCCCAGCGTTTCCTTGAAATCGCGCAAGCTGAACTGGCAGCCAGCGTTCCCTGGCCCTCGGTCCGCGCGCAATGGCTGGGACATCTTTCGGCCATTGCGGATCAGTTCATCGCCGACGAAGCGCGCCGCCAACAGGACGCCACGCCTTTGGGCCAGGAAATTGAAGGGACCGTCGCCCTCCCTGGCTCGCCCTTTCGACTGCGCGGCAAGGCGGATCGCATTGATCGACGCTCCGATGGCCGGCTTGTGATTTACGACTACAAGACTGGCTCTCCCCCAAGCGAGAAGGAAATGCGCTACTATAAACGTCAACTTCTCGTCGAAGCTGTGATGGCTGAACATGGCGCATTTGGAGACATCCCCGCCACAGCTGTGGCCCGCGTTGATCACATCGGACTAAATCGCGCATTGAAGCAAACAGGCGTGCCGCTGGATTACTACAAAGCCGCGCGGTCCGAAGAGATCGACTATCGCACCGTCACAATCGAGGCCGAGCTTCGCCAACTTCTCAACCACTTCCATCAGGAAGCCCAAGGCTACATGTCCCGCCGCGCGATGGAGCGCGTCCGCTTTAGTGGCGATTTCGACCATCTCGCACGTTTTGGTGAATGGGACGAAACGCAGGATCCCAAAAAGGTGATCCTAAAATGAAACCGTTGACCCCAGCCTCAATTGCCCAGAACACCGCAGCCGACCCAAACGCCTCGACATGGCTCTCCGCCAACGCAGGTTCCGGCAAAACCCGCGTTCTGACCGATCGTGTTGCGCGCCTGCTGTTGCACGGCACCAACCCGCAAAGCATTCTTTGCCTGACCTACACCAAAGCCGCCGCCACGGAGATGCAGAACCGTCTGTTCAAGCGTCTCGGCGAATGGTCGATGCTGGACGACGACGCATTGCGCGCTGGCCTTGCCGAGCTGGGAGAAGACGCGCCCCCAAGCCTCGACCGTGCCCGCACTCTTTTCGCCCGCGCAATCGAAACTCCCGGCGGCCTCAAGATCCAAACAATCCACTCGTTTTGTGCAGCACTTTTGCGGCAATTTCCAGTCGAAGCCGGTGTCTCGCCGCAGTTCCGCGAACTTGACGACATTGGCCGCAACGAAATCTTTTTAGACGTCCTTGACGCGCTTGCTGAAAACAAACTCCCATCAATACCGGCTCTAACACGGCACTTTGCAGGCGAATCTCTCGTTGATCTCGCTGTCTCCATTGCTGGAGCAAGCGAGAACTTCCTGCCTGCCAACGCGCCCGCACCAACGCGATCCGATATCTTTGCGCATCTGGGCGCGGACCCGACAGCCACACCACAAGGCATTCTCGACGCAACAATTTCGCCTGGCGATTGGGACTTCCTGAAGTCCCTCGCGCCGCTCCTCGCCCAAGCCGAAAAGCCAACCGACACGACCCTAGGTCTCTGGCTTGCAGGGCTAGCCGAGAAACCGTGTTATGAATCGATTGCTGTCCTCGAAGACAAGCTGCTATCCGGCGCGAAAACCAAGGCGCCCTTCACAGCCAAAACAACCAGCCTCCCAACCAAGGACTTTCGAAACGGTCCCTTCGCCCCACATGGCGCGCGATTCCAATCCATCATGGAAGCGCTGGAAGTCAGGCGACCCGCGCGGGGCGCCTTCGAGGCCGCTGGAAAAACC
>NZ_CALJXO010000195.1:0-17578 GCF_937988555.1 uncultured Boseongicola sp.
CGTTATTTGGCGCCACACTTGCGCAACACCGGTTCGTGTCAGTCTTCTTCTTGGTGGAAATTCTCTGGGGCTCCGGGGGCGACGCCCCCGGTGGATCGCCGCGCCAAAGGCGCGACGAAACCCTTCCTTCCATTCCGTAGATCATCTCGTCAGGGATATCGGCCCCGGCGTTTTCTTTGAACCACTTGGCCGCACCCGGGTGCCACTTCAGAACGCCATTTTTGTCGTAGTTCGCAGGCACTGTAGACCGGGCTGCCTTGTGGATGTTCTGCATGCGGGCGTTGTCCGACATGACGACATCAACAACGGCTTCTACGAAGCTATCAGGCAGGTCGCAGTTTGCGATCGCGAAGTTCCACATGCTGACCGAACGCGCGTCGGCGTCCAGCGAGGTATATGTGCTGGATGCAATGTCGAACTGGCTTACCGGGAAAGCTCGAAGAATGGTCTCCTGCTCGGCCTCGGTGAACTCGATGATGTTCACGTCGGTCTGAACTTCAAGCTGGCTTACGGCAGGAACCGGAACGCCTGCTGCAAATGCGATGACATCCAAAAGACCGTCCTGAAGCTGGCTGCCAAGGTCAGTCCAACCGCCGTTGCGACGCTCGAAGTCAACGCCAAGCGTTTCCATCATGCGCGGGAAGTAGGTGTCAGACGTCGAATCCGCAGGGCCGAAACCAATTTTCGCCCCGGCAGGAATATCTGCGATCGTGGTGATGCCGGACGACGCCAGAGCCGTCACGGAGAACGGAGTCTGATACATCGGGAACATCGCGCACGCTCCGGACATTTGCAGGCCGGGTGCATTTGGGTTGGTGCCAGCAAGCGATTCTGCAGCAGGACCCATTGTTGTCATGCCGAATTGCGCGTCACCTGTGTGAACCAGCGCCATGTTCTGCATCGGTCCGCCAGTGACTTCGCCACCGCCAGAAAGGCCAAGCTCGTTCGCAACAAGGTTGGCCCAGCCTGAACCATAGGCGAAGTAGGTTCCGCCCTGTGACGCGGTTCCAACGGTAAAGCTTTCAGGCCAGCCGGTCTTGTCGACGTGGCCGTCTGCGTAGGCAACTGTCGTGGTCAATGCGACGGCAACTGCCGTCAGTGCGACGTCTTTCATACGGTATCCTCCCGTGATGGCCAGTCGTAGCGGCTGGCCTCGCCCAAATGCCGACCCGAAAGGTGCATCATTAAGCGGACTAGTGCTGCAGGGGGGAGGTAAAGTGCAAGGGATGTCGTTTAAGCGTTTGCGCAAACAGGCGTGCGCCTTGCGCGGCTTGTGCAGAAACCGGCACAAATCGTCCGTTGAATGTGCGCAAATCCGCCCATCCGACCCTAATCTGTGTCGTCGTCAATAAAATCCTGCTGGGACAACCCGTGCTTTTGCATCTTTTCATAAAGGGCACGGCGCGACAGCCCAAGCGACTGGTAGGTCGCCTTCAGACTTCCGCCCTGACTGGTGATGGCCGCGGCGATCAGACTTTTCTCATAGGTCGCCAACTGACCCGAAAGGGGTGCGCCCCTCGCCGGCTTTCGCGCCCCCGATGTCGAGATCAAGCCCTAGCGCAAAGCGATCGGCGGCGTTCCTCAGTTCGCGGACATTGCCGGGCCACTCACGGGCGCTGATGCGGCTTAGGACCGCGCCGGGAAGTGTCGGTGCGGGGCGCTTGTAACGAATTGACGCCTCTTCGACGAGTTGCACAAACAGGCGAGGGATGTCTTCGCGTCGTTCAGACAGATTTGGCAAGCGTATTGTGACAACATTCAAGCGATAAAGAAGGTCGCTTCTGAATTCACCGCGCGCAGCCGGGTGCCCATCAGCTCGATTGCGTCATCCAGCACAAGAAGAATACCGACAGGACCTACAATTTCTTTAGGGCGGCGCGCAAAGTTCCGCAGGTGCCCGGACAAGGCAGCCATACGGTCAGCCATTTTTGAAATCCGCGTCACGTTTTCGCGGGCGTCACTCACACGATTGCGGTCGAGAAACGTCGCCGCGTTTTCAGCGTAAGCCTTCATAGCCATTAGAGTTTGATTGATCTCATGGCTGAGGGCCGCCGACATCTGACCCAAAGCCGCAAGTTTGCTGGCCTGAATAGGCCCCTTTTGCGTACTCCGAAAGCGTTCTTCGGTCGCGGTGCGCTCGGCCACTTCAAGCTTCAACTGGGCGTTGGCCGTATTGAGGTCAGACGTGCGTTGCTCCATGCGCTGTTCAAGCACCTCATTTGCGCGCTCCTGTTCTTCCATTCGCTCGCGCGTCCGGTGGCGGCGTTGCAAGACGATTGCGGCGGAAAGAACGGTGAGCAGAATTAAAAGCCCCGCCAGCGAAAACACAAAAACCGCCTGTGTGCGGGCAGGGCCTGCAGGTGTCAGGTGCAAGACCTTCCAGCCGACATCCGGCAGGGTCTGCGCACTGAGCACGAAGTCTTCGCCGTCGATGGAGATCAATTCAAACGAACTGTTGATCGCCGTGCGTTCAACATCAAGCCGAAGCAAGCGGTCCAGCGGATACTGGCGTGTTTCGGCGATCAAATTGAAGACTTCGCCCCGAAGTGGCGCCAGCGTTCTGAAATGCCAGTCTTCCCGCTTTGACATAAAGATGATGTCGGAAAGGTCGGTTACGATAATGTCACTGGCGCCGCCGCTCCAGGCTTCTTCAAAGGGCTTCACGTTGAACTTGATCGCAATGACACCAAGGATACGCCTGTTGTCCATGACCGGGGCGGCGAAGAAATACCCGCGCTCGCCACTTGTGGTGCCCATCGCGAGATAACGCCCAAGACCACCTTCCACGGCCTGCACGAAATAGGGACGATAGTCGAAGCTGCGCCCGACAAATGAGCGCTCTTTGCGATAAGAACTCGCAGCGATTGTGGTGCCGCCAATATCCATAAGATAGACGTCGAAGACCCCAAGGCTCATCGCAGTCAGGCGCAGTTGCTCGTTCACAAAGGGTAGAGACCCTGATTGGTGGGCTCTTTCAGCAGGCTGATCAGGCTTTGACGTTCCGCCAGAAGTTTCGGCAAGGGCTGAAAGCGATCAAGCGCCGCATCGAGACCTTCAACAGCGATTCGCAAAGTTGCTTCGCCTTGAGCGCCCGCGCGCTCCAAAAACACCCGCTCAAGCTTGGGCAGGGCGGCAATCCCCGCCAACAGGCAGAGGGCTATTCCCGTGATCCCGATGAGAATCGTCCGACACTGTCGATCCGACTATGTGCCACAACCTGCCATAAAGAACCTATGCCCGGTCCTTTATGTCTTGCCCAGAGGGGCGCTTACGCCGCGTCGCAGAAAAGGCGGTCGCGAATTGTTCTCTATTCGGTCACAATGGTGCCGATATTTAGGGTTTGATATAGAATCGAAGTTAATCAAATAAGGCAGCAGCGGCAGAATTGCGCCGGTTGGAGCGATCTATCCCTTTCGGAGCGCCGGGGCTGAGCCTATAACACAAGAGTCCGCCAACAGGCACATTCAGGCGGGCCAACAAACGAATGGATTGGGGCACCGAACATGGCCTTTGGCGGTTTGTTTTCCACGGATATGGCGATCGACCTCGGAACGGCGAATACTCTTGTCTATGTAAAGGGCAGGGGTATCATTCTGAACGAGCCATCGGTGGTGGCGTATCATGTAAAGGACGGCCAGAAGACAGTTCTGGCTGTGGGCACGGATGCCAAATTGATGCTGGGTCGCACGCCCGGTTCGATTGAGGCGATCCGGCCAATGCGCGAAGGCGTGATCGCCGATTTTGACGTCGCCGAGGCGATGATCAAGGCGTTCATCCGCAAAGTTCACAAGCGAACGACATTCTCAAAGCCGAAGGTGATTGTTTGCGTCCCGCACGGTGCAACTCCCGTTGAAAAGCGCGCGATTCGCCAGTCGGTTTTGTCGGCTGGTGCGCGACGCGCGGGTCTTATTGCTGAACCGATTGCAGCCGCGATTGGTGCCGGCATGCCGATCACGGATCCGACGGGTAATATGGTTGTCGACATTGGTGGCGGTACGACAGAGGTGGCCGTGCTGTCGCTTGGCGATATCGTTTACGCGCGGTCTGTGCGCGTGGGTGGCGACCGGATGGACGAAGCGATTATCAGCTATCTGCGACGCCAGCATAACCTGTTGATCGGGGAGCAGACGGCAGAGCGCATTAAGACATCTATCGGCACAGCGCGTATGCCCGACGATGGTCGCGGACAGTCGATGCAAATCCGCGGACGTGATTTGTTGAACGGCGTGCCAAAAGAAACCGAGATCAATCAGGCACAGGTGGCCGAAGCTTTGGCCGAACCTGTGCAGCAGATTTGCGAAGCGGTTATGACGGCCCTTGAAGCGACACCTCCCGATTTGGCGGCCGATATTGTCGATCGTGGTGTTATGCTGACCGGCGGTGGCGCACTTTTGGGTGAGCTTGATTTGGCATTGCGCGAACAGACAGGACTTGCGGTCAGCGTGGCTGACGAGTCTCTAAATTGCGTGGCATTGGGCACCGGCAAGGCGCTCGAGTACGAAAAACAACTGCGGCACGTGATTGATTACGACAGTTAACATACTCGGGGTTCCGAGTTTTCCACAGATCGTGGTAGTCTCGCACCCCGGGGGACGGACCAGGAAACGACGTGGCACGCCAAAGCGGTTCATCTGAGGAATTTGCACGCCCCCTTCGACGGTTTTTCGTCGGTGGGCTGGTGCTGATTCTATTCGCCGTCTTCGTTTTGTGGCGGATCGACAGCCCGCGCGCCGAGCGCTTTCGCGCCGCTTTGGTTGATGCCGTGGTTCCTCAAATGGATTGGGCTTTTGTGCCGGTCACCAAGACCGTCGAACTGGTCGAGGGCGTGCAGTCTTACGCGCGACTACAGCAGCAAAACCAAGATTTGCGTCGCGAATTACAGCAGATGAAGGCCTGGAAAGAAGCCGCTCTTCAGCTTGAACAAGAGAATGCCAAGCTTCTTGATCTGAACAAAGTGCGACTTGATCCGGCGCTGACCGTGGTCACCGGACAGGTGCTTGCCGACAGTGGCTCGCCGTTCCGCCAATCAATTTTGCTGAACGTCGGCGCGGGACGAGACGGGATCAAGGACGGCTGGGCGGTAACGGACGGGTTAGGGCTTGTCGGGCGGATTTCCGGTGTTGGGCAACGATCCAGCCGCGTGTTGCTTTTGACCGACAGCGCAAGCCGCGTGCCGGTTACGATACAACCTTCCGGCCAGCAAGGGATGCTGTCGGGCGACAATTCGACCCTGCCCGTGCTTGAATTCATCGAAGAACCTGAAGAGGTCCGCCCGGGTGACCGGGTTGTGTCATCTGGTGACGGCGGCGTATTCCCGTCCGGGCTTTTGGTTGGGAGCGTCGTCTTATCGCGTGACGGGCGATTGCGTCTGCGTCTTTCGGCCGATTACGAGCGGTTGGAATTTTTACGGGTCCTGCGCAGCCGTCCAGCCGAAGTCATTGGGGGAGACGCCGCGTTGATCGGTCCGCTTTTACCAGAAGCTGCGGCCATGATGCCTGCCAGCGAGGACTTGAGTGATGGCTGAAATCACCCATGCCGGTCGCTGGACGTATCGGGGTGTGTTTCTCGCCCTTGCCGCACTTGTTGTATTTGCAAAACTGCTGCCGCTTCACCCTGGTCCCGGTCGCTTCCCGGGGCCGGATATTCTTGTGCTTATGGCCTGTGCATGGATCGTCCGGCGGCCCGACTATCTGCCGGTGGCGATGGTGGCGGCGGTTTTTTTGATAGCTGACATGCTTTTCATGCGCCCGCCTGGGCTTTGGACCGCTTTGGCGGTGATCGGACTTGAGGCATTGCGGCGCCGGTCTTTTATGCTGCGTGACAGCGGATTTTTAACGGAATGGCTGACTGTTTCGGCCATTATTACCGCTATGTTCCTTGCAAATACCTTGGTCCTCGCGGTTTTTGTTGTCGATCAGCCGGGCCTTGGTCTGACGTTGATACGCCTCATTACCACACTTCTTGTTTATCCGATCGTTGTCGTTCTTGCAGCCCGCGCCATAGGGATTAGAAAGATTGCACCGGGCGAAGTTGACCGTTTGGGGCACAGGCAATGAAAAAGTCATCGAAAGAAACTGAGGAAAGCGCGGGCCGGGTGACCCGTCGCGGTCTTGTTTTGGCCGGGCTTCAGCTGGGGTTCATGTCTGTTCTCGGCCTACGGATGCGTCAGATGCAGGTCGAAGAGGCCGATAACTACCGCCTTCTCGCGGAAGAGAATCGGGTGAACATGCGCCTTATCCCGCCGTCGCGCGGGATCATATATGATCGCAACGGCGTGCCGATCGCCACCAACACGCAGAACTACCGCATCGTTATTGTGCGCGAAGACGTCCCGAATGTAGACGAGACCATCGCGAAGTTGCGCCAACTCGTGACTTTGGACGAAGATGAGCTGGAGAAATCGCTGCGCGAGATGTACCGACGCAGTCCATTTGTTCCAGTGACGATTGCGGATCGGTTGTCTTGGGAAGATGTCGCCGAAGTCGCGGTCAATGCGCCCGCGCTTCCGGGTGTCACGCCGGACGTCGGGCTGTCACGAGAGTATCCGCTTGGCGCGGATTTTGCCCACATCGTTGGCTATGTCGGACCGGTCAGTGACTATGATCTGTCTAAGCTTCAAAGCCCTGATCCTCTTTTGCAGATACCGAAATTCCAGATTGGAAAAATCGGCGTCGAGACAAAGCTTGAGGCCGAATTGCGCGGTCGGGCCGGCACCAAGCGCATCGAAGTGAATGCCGCCGGGCGCGTCATGCGTGAACTGGGCCGCGAAGAGTATACACCCGGCACCGACCTGCAGCTGACAATTGATCACGGGCTGCAGAATTTTGCGCAGGCAAGGCTTGCGACTGAAAGCGCTGGTGCCGTCGTGATAGATATCGAGACCGGCGATCTGGTCGCTATGGCATCCTCGCCATCTTTTGATCCTGATCTTTTTGTGCGCGGGATTTCGACAAAAAATTACAGCTTGTTAACCGAAAACAAGTATCGCCCGCTGTTCAATAAGGCGGTTCAGGGGCTTTATCCTCCGGGGTCTACGTTCAAAATGATGACTGGGCTTGCCGCCCTTCGTCACAACGTCATTGGCCCCAAGGAGACCGTCTGGTGTCCCGGGTACATGGCGTTCGGCGGCCGCCGGTTCCACTGCTGGAAGCGCGGTGGGCACGGTCGGGTCGATCTTGATACGGCGATTACGCAGTCGTGCGACGTCTATTTCTATGAAGCAGCCCAACGCACCGGGATCGATAATCTGGCAGCTCTTTGCCACGAGTTTGGCTTGGGTGAGCGCTTTGATTTGCCCTTATCGGCTGTGCGAGAAGGCATCGTACCGTCGACCAAATGGAAAGCTCAGGTCCGGGGAGAGCAGTGGTTCCCTGGCGAAACGCTGAATACAGCGATCGGGCAGGGCGATGTGCTGACCTCGCCGCTTCAGCTTGCGGTGATGACCGCGCGGATCGCGAGCGGGAAAGCGGTGATGCCCGGGCTGGTGAAGTCGATCAATGGGGTCGACAAACCGATTGAAGCTCCCGCACCGCTGAGCGTCAATTCCGGGCATCTGCGGATTATCCAGCAGGCGATGTACAACGTTTCGAACGGCCGTCGCGGCACCGCGCGCCGCTCACGTATCGTGACCGAGGGCTTCGAGATGGCGGCCAAAACCGGCACAAGCCAGGTGCGCAACATCTCAGCGGCGGAACGCGCGCGCGGAGTTGTGCGCAACGATCAACTCCCATGGGAGCGCCGCGACCACGGGGTGTTTGTCGCCTATGCGCCTTTTGATAAGCCGAAGTATGCGATTTCGCTGATTGTCGAACATGGTGGAGGTGGCTCTAGCGCAGCTGCCCCGCCAGCGCGCGATATATTGCTCTATGCGCTGTATGGCGATGTTCCGCCGCTTGAAGCCTACCCAAGCGATCAGCGTGAGAGGATCAAAACGATGTTGTCGGAGCTTCCGCTCCGTCCACGCCAAGAGCCTCCGAAAGCACCGAGCCGCGCATGAGTTATCTTGAGTATAAGGTCCAGACAGTCCCCTCAGGGGCGCGCAAGATACTGCATGCGAACTGGGCTATTGCTTTGCTGCTGACGGCGGTGGCATGCGTGGGTTTCTTGATGCTGACGTCGGTGGCGGGCGGTGAAACTGGCCGTTGGGCCGAGCCGCAGATGAAGCGCTTCGCGCTTGGATTTATCGTGATGTTGACGGTCGGTATGGTGCCGATTTGGTTCTGGCGCAATATGTCCGGGCTTGCCTATCTTGGGGCGCTTGGTTTGCTTTTGCTTGTCGAATTCTTCGGAACGGTCGGCATGGGTGCCCAACGCTGGATCGACCTTGGCTTTATGCGTTTGCAGCCCTCTGAAGTGATGAAAATCGCCCTCGTGATGATCTTGGCCGCCTATTACGACTGGTTGCCGATGTCGAAGGTCTCGCGCCCGTTTTGGGTTCTGGCGCCGGTTGGCCTGATCTTGATGCCAACGGCTTTGGTTTTGAAACAGCCGGACCTTGGCACGGCCATCCTCTTGGTCGCAGGCGGCGGTATTGTGATGTTCTGCGCCGGTGTGTCGTGGTGGTATTTCATCGCCGTCATTGCGGCTGGAGTGGGCCTGGTGGCCGCCATTTTCTCGTCACGCGGCACGGATTGGCAGCTATTGAAGGACTACCAGTTCCGCCGCATTGACACTTTTCTTGACCCGTCGATGGACCCTTTGGGGGCAGGCTATCACATCACCCAGTCGAAGATTGCGCTTGGGTCCGGTGGTTGGGCTGGCAAAGGCTTTATGCAAGGCACGCAGTCGCGGCTAAACTTTCTTCCCGAAAAGCACACCGATTTTATCTTCACGACGCTTGCCGAAGAATTTGGATTTATCGGCGGGTTCTCCCTTCTTGTCCTCTACGGGTTGATCATCCTGTTTTGCGTCGCGTCCGCGATCCAAAATTCCGACCGGTTCGGAGCACTTTTGACGCTGGGCGTGGCGGCAACGTTGTTCCTGTTTTTCGCAGTCAATATGTCGATGGTCATGGGGCTTGTACCCGTCGTCGGCGTTCCCCTGCCCCTGGTAAGTTTTGGAGGCTCCGCCATGCTGGTTTTGATGGGGGCATTCGGGCTTGTTCAGTCTGCGCATATTCATAGGCCGCGAAGCCGATGATCACCGTCCTCTTTGCAGCACCCGACCGGGACTGGGATGAATTTTCGCAGGCATTGCGCGATGCATTTGCGGCGGCCGAATTAGAGGTCAATCTGGTAGGCGAAGCCGACCCGCTTGAAGTCGACTACATCGTTTACGCGCCGACAGGATGGCTGAAGGATTTCACCCCCTACACGCGGCTTAAGGGCGTTCAAAGCCTCTGGGCTGGGGTGGAAAAGATCGTTGGCAACGAAACTCTCCACGCACCTCTTGCGCGGATGGTGGATTTCGGGCTGCGCGAGGGGATGGTCGAATATTGCGTGGGGCATGTGCTGCGCCATCATCTGGGTATGGACCTTGATATCTGTCGAAGCGATACGAACTGGGCGGTTCACGTGCCGCCCCTTGCACGCGACAGGTCGGTCACAATCCTTGGATTGGGCGCATTGGGTGCGGCGGTTGCCGAGGCTTTGGCGGCTCTCAATTTCAAAGTCACAGGCTGGAGCAGACGCCAAAAAGACCTAGCGGGCGTGCGCTGTCTGGCCGGGCAAGAGGGTCTCGATGAAGCGCTGCGGGCGGGTGAGATTGTGGTTCTTCTGCTGCCGCAAACGCCGGAAACGGACAATGTTTTGGATGCCAAGCGATTGGCGCTGTTGCCAGCCGGGGCCTGTATTATCAATCCAGGCCGTGGCCCGTTGATTGACGATGATGCGCTTTTGGCGGCGTTGGGCCGTGGTCAGGTCGCCCACGCAACGCTTGATGTTTTCCGTATCGAGCCTTTGCCCAAGGATCATCCCTTTTGGGCGCATCCACAGGTCACCGTGACGCCGCATATTGCCTCCGACACGCGACCGGCCAGCGCGGCCCGGCTTGTGGCGGACAATATCGGTCGTTCAGAGGCGGGCTTGCCGATGTTGCATGTCGTGGATCGCGGCGCCGGATACTAAGCTGCTTTATTTAAGGCGGGGTGGCGTGTTGGGGTCCATGCCGGGTGCGCCGGGCGCTCTCGCCTGTACGGCCTCGGGCAAATCAAATCGCAGACCAGCCTTTGCAAGCTTTGCCGCCATTGGGTCGCTGGCGGTAAAGAAAGCAACGTCAATTTCGCCCGCATCCAGCCCGGAAAATACAAGCGCTTCGCGGGCGGCGCCGGCAAGGGTCGCCTCTGCGCCCGCAAGCGTGTCGATGAAAGCAAGCATGTGGCTGCGCTGACCACTTTTGTAGGTCACGGTCGTCAGGTACGCGAACCGGGCAAGGCCTGCGGCCTGCGCCAGTTTCGTATCAAGGCCGGTGATCAGACGTTCCGGCAATCCAACCGGTGCGCCGATTTCTTCCGGCGTCTCGGCGACTTCTTCGGGGCTGTCGCCAAGCGTCTGATGCAGCCACGACACGGCAGCAGCCGGAATGATGATCGACGAAGGTGCCACCCCAAGGTTAACGCCAAGCCCGATGTCCTGTCCGTTAAGCATATCCGTCAGGCTGCGCCCCGAAAGCGCGGCATAGGGTGCGGGCCCCTCGGCGAAATCGGTTAGGCGATATTCCCGGTCAAACACAAGCACGAGCCGGACGTCTTCTGTTTCAAACAAGCGCGGCTCGATCTGGTCGCCCTCGGCTTCCTTCTCTAACAGAATGAACAACTCGCTGTCGGCAAGGCGTTCGTAGAACGCAAGGCGCGCGGTGTCGTCATCCGGGCTGGCCTCCATCGCGATGTGGGCTGTGTCGAGTGCGGTGTGGGTCATAACAGGGCCTTTTGAACGCGAGAACGAAGGACAGGGAGAAGATCGGTCTCAAACCAGGGATTGGCCTTTAGCCAAGCGGTGTTGCGCCAGCTTGGGTGAGGGAGTGGGATGGCACTCGGCAAGTGATCTTGCCAATTCTGGACAGTCCCGGTGACATTTGAAGCCTTATCCGCGCCAAGGTGCCATTTTTGCGCATACCCGCCGATCAGGAGCGTCAGGCGCAGATCGGTAAGGTGATCCATGATCTGCGAGCGCCAAGTTTTTGCGCAGATCGCAGGTGGGGGAAGGTCTGATCCCGTCGTTGAATAGCCCGGAAAGCAAAAAGCCATCGGGACAATCGCAATACGCGACCTGTCGTAAAACGCTTCGGCGTCAATGGCGAGCCAGTCGCGCAGTCGATCACCCGATCGGTCCTGAAACGGAATACCTGCCTCGTGAACCTTTGTGCCGGGGGCCTGGCCGGCGATCAGAATGCGCGCGCTTTTCTCAAACCACACAATAGGGCGTGGCGTATGGTGCGTGGCGGTCGCGGCAAATCTGTCGGCGCAAATGGCGCAGCCCGATAGGTCGTCTTTAAGAGAAGTGAATGCGGCGCTCATGAGGGACGACCTAGCGCTGTCGACGATGGACGTCCATTGGCACTTGACTTTATTTCGTTAATTCTAGAAATATAGAAATATGAAACATGAAAATACCGCATCCCTTGATGTCACGCGGGCAGCGTCGACATTTGCCGCCCTTGGATCCGAGCAGCGATTGCACGTGTTGCGCGTTTTGGTGCGCGCGGGCCCGGAAGGGCTAACAATCGGCGAGCTTGGGGCACGGTCCGGCGTCACGGGGTCGACGCTGACGCATCATATGAAAATCCTGGCAGCGGCCGGCCTTGTGGATCAAAAGCGGCGGGGCCGGCAGATTATTTGTATCGGCGTCGATTTCGCGCGGATGCAGGATATTGCCGCGTTTCTTTTGAAAGAATGTTGCGCAGATAGCCCTCAGCCACACGACACGCATGAGGCAAACCATGGCTGAAACCACGCAAACCCCCGCACCCCGCTGGAAAATTGACCGCGTCTGGTGCTTTGTTCTGGCGCTTCCCTTTGTCATCGCCGTGTTTGATCCGGTCCAGGCAATCGAGACGTTTCGCTTCGCCCTTGAGGCGATGGGGCAGACCGGAATATTCATTGGATTTGCGGTTCTGGCAATCGGATATCTTAAGGCGAGCGGCGCGGAAGCATTGCTTGCGAAGGCCTTTGAGGGTCGCGAGCGCCGCATGATCGTTATGGCGGCTTTGCTTGGTGGACTGTCACCGTTTTGCTCCTGCGAAGTCATTCCGTTCATTGCCGCCTTGCTTGCGGTCGGCGCGCCGTTGTCGGCGGTGATGGCGTTTTGGTTATCGTCACCGTTGATGGACCCGGCGATGTTTTTCATAACGGCCGGAACCTTGGGCATGCCGTTTGCAGTTGCTAAAACCGTGTCTGCCGTCGGGTTGGGCCTTTTAGGCGGCGCCACGGTGTATCTGTTTGCGCAATCACCCGTCTTTGCCGATCCGCTGCGTCCAAAGCAGCAGTCCGGGTGCTGCGGATGTGGGCCGTCCCCCTTCAGTGGCGCGGTTGAGTGGCGGTTCTGGGGCGAGGCCGACCGTAGGGCAGTGTTCCGCGATACTGTTGTCGAGAACGCGCTTTTCCTCGGAAAATGGTTGCTTTTGGCTTACATGCTTGAGGCTCTGATGCTGCGCTATATCCCGTCTGAATGGATCGCCGGATTCTTAGGTGGACAGGGGGTCTGGCCCGTCGTCATGGGCGCATTGGTGGGCGCGCCTGCCTATCTAAACGGCTATGCGGCTGTGCCGCTGGTCGATGCGCTGTTGGCACAAGGAATGGCGCCTGGCGCAGCCATGTCGTTCGTTTTGGCAGGAGGTGTCAGTTGTATTCCGGCCGCCGTCGCCGTCTGGGCCTTGGTTAAGCCGCGGGTATTTATGGCCTATCTTGCGATCGCTCTTGTCGGCTCGGTTCTTGCCGGTTTGGTGTGGAGCGCAAGTGTGATGTGATGTAGCACTCCTATTGCCCTATCGTTTTTGGCATGGTCTATCATGTTGAAAAAGAACGGGGGGCCCCCGGATGTATCGCGTCTGGAGCTTTGTTACCGACTATTCGCTGATGCTGATTTTAGGCGCGCTCATCGCGCTGGTCTGGGCGAATACAGATGCATCAAGTTATTCCCACTTCGTCGACTTTGAGTTTGCCCACGATTTTTTCATCGGTCATCCCCATCTTGATGAAGCGGGGCGTGTCGAATACCGGTCTCTGAAGCTTCATTATCTTGTGAATGACGTGTTGATGGCGTTCTTCTTTGCCATTGCCGCCAAGGAAGTCTGGGAAGCGGTGATCCTGAAAAACGGCTCACTTCGCGGCAAAAAGGTTGCGACGCCTTTGATTGCGACGGTTGGCGGGATGGTTGGTCCCATCACCGTCTTTCTTGGACTGGCCGCATTTCTTGGGTCTGACGTTTATGACGCGGTTGCCAACGGCTGGGCAATTCCGACCGCAACGGACATCGCGTTCAGCTACCTAGTCGGACGGATTGTCTTTGGTGCGGGCCATCCTGCGGTGCGGTTCTTGTTGTTGCTGGCCATTGCCGATGACGCGGCTGGCTTGATTATTCTGGCGGTCTTTTATCCGCTTGAAACGCTCGTCCCTGCGTGGCTTTTGCTGTCTCTTGCTGCGGCGATCGGCGTTTACGGTCTCTTTAACCGGTTGCCACGGAAGATGGACCACGGCGACCAGCTCCGCAAAAAATCGACATGGGTGCGCGAGAAACTGAGCTTCTGGCCGTATCTGATTGCCGGTTGCCTGAGTTGGTATGGCTTTCAGGAAAGTGGTCTGCAACCCGCGCTGGGCCTTTTACCCATTGTGCCGACATTGCCCCACGCGGATCGTGCTTTCGGCCTCTTCAGCGAGGCCGAGCGTTATCTGACCGATCTATTGAACCACTGCGAGCATATCCTGAAGTATCCGGTCGAGATTTTGTTGTTCTTCTTTGGTCTGGTGAATGCCGGCGTCGAATTCTCCTCGATCTCGGAGCCAACTTGGCTGGTCCTGGCAGGCCTAATGATCGGGAAGCCTTTGGGCATCTTTCTGTTTGGCTATATCGCGGCGCATCCGATGAAGCTTGGGCTGCCGCAAGGAATGCGGACGATTGATCTGTTTGTGATCGGCTGCGCCGCGTCAATTGGCTTCACGGTGTCACTCTTTATCGCGACGGTCGCTTTCCCGCCGGGAGATGTGCAGGATGCTGCCAAGATGGGGGCTTTATTCAGTTTCGGTGCTGCGATTGTTGCGGTTATCGCCGGGATCGTGACACGGGTGCAGAAAGTCTCGCATTGAGCGTTGTGGCGGCAATGCGCGATGAGGCTTGGGCGATTTCGGCTGAAAATCGCCCAGGGTCCTGATTTCGACGCGACACCATAACCGAGATCACACCCGTAAAACGCCAGGTGTTTGGCCCCACGAATGTTGCCCATGTCGCGAAAGTCTCTGAATTCATTATATTTCCATGGAGCGGGTCACTGTGTCTGCGCGCACCCATCGCCGTCGTATCTGAGCAAGGCACGAAACGGTGATTCCCTTTGGGCGAAAGCTCCGCCATAATGTCGCCAAAGGGCCATGAAAGGTCTGGCAGGACAACAGAGTTAACTGTTGGTAAATTGGGGCATCGGCGGATCGTCGGATGATCGAGTTCAGGAACGTCAGCAAGTCCTTTTGGACGGGCGAACGGCGCAAGGTCATTCTTGACCAGGCGAGCTTTCGTATTGAGCTGGGCACATCTCTTGGCATCCTTGCACCGAACGGTACCGGCAAGACCACATTGATCAACATGATGTGTGGGCTGGAAAAGCCTGACGAGGGCGAGATCATCCGCCGCTCGCGTATTTCGTTCCCGCTTGGGTTCATGGGAGGCATCATCGGTAAGCTTTCCGCTATGGAAAACGCGCGCTACATCGCGCGGCTTTACGGCAAAGATCCCGACTACCTCGAGGCCTTCTGCCGCTGGGTATGTGGGCTGGAAGAATATTTCGACATGCCGGTTGGCACCTACAGTTCGGGGATGCGCGGTCGGTTCAGCTTTGCGCTTTTGCTTGCTCTGGATTTCGACATCTACCTGATCGACGAAGGCATGCCCGGCACCACGGACGTCGAGTTCAATCGCAAGGCTGGAATGATCCTGCGCGAGCGCTTGAAGACTGCCACGGTCGTTATCGTGTCCCACCAGGCGGAGACGCTCGAAAAATTCTGCAAATCGGCGGCGGTTCTAAGGAACGGCTCGCTTCACATGTTTGACTCGCTGGAAGAGGCAAGAGAGCTCTATGACTACGAAGCCCAAAGCGCCTAAATTTCGCATCCGCCGCGACGCCAGTGCAACGCCACAGCAAGCGGGCTATGACATGCCGTTTGCGCCGGGTGACGACGGCTTTGGGGATCAGGCCTTTCCTGGTTCTGCAAGGGCCGAGTCTGAAACCGTTGCGAGCGAAGAAGGCATTGCGGAAATTCGCCGCGAAGGTCTGACGGGGCGGCAGCTTCGGATGGCGCGTCGTCTGGCACAGAAAAACGGCCTTTCGCCAAAATCAGATTTTGACGCAGTGCGACTTTTGCGGGCGCGGGGCATTGATCCTTTTGATCGTGCAAATATGCTTGAACTGGTCACGGCGAAACCCAATTCGAAGCGCACCCCAAGTGCGCAGACCCCAACCGGTGAGGCGCCCCGTGCACGGTCAAAACCCACGGCCAACCCGCAGGGCGCGCCGAAGTCCAAGCCAAATGATATGGTCAAAAATTTACCCCAAAAGGTCGACGCTGATGCCAAGCTGCCCGGCGCACCTGCGTCGGATGCTGGGTTCCAGATGCATGAGTTGGAGCGCATCCAGCGCGATATCGTGCGTCGTCGTCGCCGAAACCTGGTCTTCCTTGCGACGCGCCTGGCGGTTTTTGTGTTTTTGCCGACGTTTCTTGCGGGGATATATTTCGCGTTTGTGGCCACGCCAAGCTACGCGACAAAGTCCGAGTTCATTGTCCAGCAGGCGGACGCTGCGGGGCCGTCTCCTGGGCTTTTGGGCGGCACCTCGATGGCGACCAGCCAGGACTCGATCATGGTTCAGGACTTCCTGACCTCGCGTGAAGCCATGGGTAAACTGAACGAAGATCACGACTATCGCGGCCACTTCAGTGCCGAGACTGTCGACGTGATCCAGCGACTGCCGGTCGATGCCTCAAACGAGGACGTGTTCTCGCATTACAGCAACAACGTAGTTGTGGGGTACGACCCGTCGGAGGGCGTGTTACGGATGGAGGTCTCAGCACTGACCCCAGAGATGAGCCGCGTGTTTTCCGAGGCGCTGATCAGCTACGCCGAGGCGCGCGTTGACAGTGTGACCGACCGCAAGCGCGGAGATCAGATGCGTGGGTCACGCGAAAGCTTTGACGAAGCCGAAGCCAAGATGGTGGCCGCGCAGGAGCGTGTTCTGACCCTGCAGGAGCAGCTTGGAGTTATGGACCCGGCGTCGGAAACAGCCGCTCTAATGAGCCAGATCAGCAATTTCGAAATTCAGTTCGCGGAGAAGCGCCTTCAGTTACAGCAGCTACTCGATAATGCGGAGCCAAACGCGGCGCGTGTGGCCGGAGTCGAGGGCGATATCGGACGTTTGTCTGACCTGATCGGGGACCTTCGGCTTCAGATGACGTCGGAAATTGGGTCGCAGGGGTCATTGGCGTCTATTTCAGCGCGGCTGCGTATGGCCGAAGTCGATCTTGAGACGCGCACAATGATGATGCAGGAATCGCTGCAATCCATGGAAGCCGCGCGGATTGAAGCGATGCGTCAGGTGCGTTTCCTGTCGATCGGCGTGGCACCGATCCCGCCTGACGAGCCAACATATCCACGAGTTTTCGAGAACACGCTGATCACCTTGCTGATCATGTCGGCGATATATCTTCTGGTCTCGCTGACAGCCGCGGTGCTGCGCGAGCAGGTGTCAAGTTAGGTTAGGTTTGCTTGGCTGAGGTTTTTCCGTATCCGGGCCTTGCACTGGGCAATGTCTCTGAGTAAGTAACGCCAGCTTGTTGGGGTGTAGCCAAGTGGTAAGGCAACGCTTTTTGGTAGCGTGTACCGTAGGTTCGAATCCTACCACCCCAGCCAGGCAGTCCATCCTTTCCGACCATTTCGAGAGCCTGCGGCAATTGCCCCGACATTCCGAGCAGTTAGGCCGATGACGTTCTGCTTAAGGCGTCTCCGGGACGCGGTTTCTGGCCCGGAAATAGGGCCTGTCTCTGTTCCGCTTTGTTCCGGTAGCAGGTTTGGATTTGGGGATTGGTGCGTTTAGCGCAGCGAGTCGAAGAGCCGCCGCTGCTCAGCCCAGTCTGACGGTACGCCCCGCTTGATCAGAAGGTCTGATGTGAGCAATGCAGGCTGTGTGCCATCGAGGATTTCTGCGGTGAGGTCAGGTGCCAGGAAGGCCAGGTCGACCACCTGCATGATGCGGCGCTTCGAGGTCCCGGCGCGCTCTGCAATATCCCCATAACCGGACCCGGCACGCAGATCACCAAACCAGGCATGGGCCAGTGTGATGTTCCGGATGAGCGTGTCATCCCGATGTGAGGATGGATTGTCGACGATCAGCTTCAGCTCCACGCCGCGCCGGCGCTGACGGAACGGCGCCCGGATGGTCAGCCCTT
>NZ_CALJXO010000196.1:0-10470 GCF_937988555.1 uncultured Boseongicola sp.
TGCAATATCAATTACTTATCGGTTTTACTGTCGAACTTGGGGGTGCGGATTCTCAGTTCCATTATTCTTCCAGCGGCCGGTTTCCTTCCGGTCAGTGTTGCCAACGACTTTCATCGCAACGCCATAAGATCGAAGTTTGTCAGTCACCAAAATTTTTAGGGGTTCCATGGCGACGCATTGTTTTCTTCAGAAATCTCAATGCCAACTTGCGATCCCGTGTCTTCGTGACAAAATTTTCCAGAAACTCGCATTCTTGATCAACGGCATGCCAAAGGTAGTGCCGCCCGCTATTGATCTGCACGAAAACCTCGTCCAGGTGCCACTGCCAGTTCGAATATGCACGCATTCGGGTGACCCGGTTTCGCCGGATCTAATCAGCAAACATCGGACCAAATGTAGTCCACCAGTACCGCACCGCTTCCTGGCTGATGCCGATGGCGCGCTCGTGCAGCAGGTCCTCGACGTTTCGGAGAGAAAGTGGAGAGCGACCATACATCTGGACCGCAAGGCCAATGATCTCCGGGCTGTTGTAGAAGTATTTGCATGGGTTGCGCTTTAGCATGGATGGACGTTACAAAACTGCCTTGCATGCCTTAAGCCAATTTGTTCTGACAGTGCTGATAGGGGTCATCAGGTCTCGCCCCCCCCCGAACGCCCGAACCGACGTTATAATGACATAGTATTGTCGTGTGGTTTTAGCGTGTTACCAACCGCTCGCGCCGCGTTTGTGCACAGATGGTGAAGACATAGAGTTGCACCTCGGGCTTTAAACAGATTTCCGCGCTCTCAAAGCCGCCGAGATCGTTCCATCGTCCAGATAATCCAACTCGCCGCCAATCGGCACACCTTGCGCCAAGGTCGTGACCCGCACCCCGCCTTCAAGCTGTTCTGCGATGTAATGCGCCGTCGTCTGGCCATCCACCGTTGCGTTCAGCGCAAGAATAACCTCATGAATTTCCTCGGACTTCACACGATCCACAAGCTTAGGAATGCGCAACTCGTCCGGCCCGATCGCGTCCAGCGCGCTCAGCGTTCCGCCCAGCACGTGATACCTGCCCCGGAACACGCCCGACCGCTCCATCGCCCAAAGATCGGCGACATCTTCAACAATGCACAACTCGCCAGTCGCGCGCTTTTCGCTTTTACAGATCTCACAGATATCCGATGTGCCGATATTTCCGCAGTTGAGACATTCCTGCGCCGTATCCGCCACTTGCCGCATTGCGTCTGCCAATGGACTCAACAAAACCCCGCGCTTTTTGATCAGATGCAAAACAGCACGTCGTGCAGACCGAGGCCCAAGACCCGGCAATCGCGCCATCATCTCGATCAGCGCCTCAAGTTCTTTGGGTGCGTCTGACAGCGTCCCTGTCCCGACTTAGAACGGCAGTTTCATGTCGGCTGGCAATCCAAGGCCTTCGGTCATTTTTTGTATCTCTTCCTGGCTTTTATCCGATGCTTTGGACTGCGCATCTTTGATCGCCGCAAGGATCAGATCTTCCACGATTTCTTTCTCATCCGCATTAAAGATCGACGGATCAATATCCAGCGCGGTCAATTCGCCCTTGGCTGTGGCCGTGGCCTTAACCAATCCTGCACCGCTTTCGCCGACTACGGTCACACGGTTCAGCTCGTCTTGCATCTCCGCCATTTTTGTCTGCATATCCTGTGCAGCTTTCATCATCTTGCCCATATCGGCCAGACCGCCCAAACCCTTCAACATCTCGAAACTCCTATTCGTCCTCAAAAGGATCCCATTCATCTTCGACCTCGGCCAACGCCTCATGCGCGACCTCGCTCGAAATCTCTTCTGGTGTGCGTATAACGCCAAGTTTTGCCTTGGGAAAAGCGGCAAAAACGGCGCTGACCAACGGGTTCACCCGTGCTTCGTCCGCCAGGGCCTTTCGTTTGGCGTCGCGGGTTTCCACAATTGTGGGTGTGCCACCTGTTGTCACAATGGTGACTGTCCACCGCACGCCGGTCCATGCCTGAAGCCTGCTGCCGAGCCGCTGCGACAAATCCGATGCGGCATTCGGCGAAGGCTCGAATTCAATCCGTCCGGGCTGATAGTTAACCAAACGCACGCCGCCTTCGATCTCGACCAGCAGCTTTACGTCGCGGTTGGTGCGCACAAGATCAACGACGTGCTGAAACGTCGGGAAGCGCGCCAAAGCATTGTCCGTACCAAGCGCCACGGCGGCCTGCGCGCCAGAGGCCGAAACGCCGCCGCCGGACTGCATCGAAACGCCGCGATTCGCCACTGCATTTGTCCCACCAGAGGTCCCACCTGCGCCTCCACTGCCAGACGGGGCAGGGGGCACGGGTGTGTCTTTCAATTTGGCGACCAAATCGCCGGGTGTTGGCAGTTCAGCCACATGCGTCATGCGGATAACGGCCATCTCTGCGGCCATCATCGCATTCGGAGATAACGCAACTTCTTCTAAGGATTTCAAGGACATTTGCCACATCCGCGCCAGAACAGGCATGGACAAACGGCCCGCCATATCCCGCCCGCGTGCGCGCTCGTCCGGGCCGACCGTTGGGTCGTCTGCGGCCTCGGGCGTGATGCGGATAACACTAATCCAATGGGTAATTTCGGCCAGATCACGCAACACTGCCATCGGGTCTGCGCCGTCGGCGTACTGCGAAGAAAGCTCGGTTAAAGCCCCGGCCGCATCACCGGCCATCACCATATCGAACAGGTCCAAAACCCGCCCCCGGTCGGCAAGTCCGAGCATCGCCCGTACCTGTTCGGCCGTCGTTTCGCCCGCACCATGACTGATTGCCTGATCCAACAAAGACTGTGCATCCCGCGCGGAACCTTCCGCCGCCCGTGTGATCAAAGCCAGCGCATCATCCGAGATCTCGGCCCCCTCGGCCACGGCGATCTTGCGCAGCAATGCGATCATCACTTCGGGTTCAATTCGTCGAAGATCGAACCGCTGGCACCGCGACAGAACTGTCACGGGAACCTTGCGGATTTCGGTTGTGGCAAAGATGAACTTCACATGCGCAGGCGGTTCTTCCAGCGTCTTCAACAGCGCATTGAACGCGCTGGTCGACAGCATGTGAACCTCGTCGATAATATAGATCTTATAGCGTGCAGAAGCGGCGCGATACGCAACGGAATCAATGATTTCGCGGATATCGCCGACACCTGTGCGGCTGGCCGCATCCATCTCCAGTACGTCGACATGACGCCCTTGGGCGATTGAAACGCAATGCTCGCATTTCCCACAAGGGTCCGTTGTCGGACCACTTTTTCCGTCTGGCCCGATGCAATTCATGCCCTTGGCAATGATCCGCGCCGTCGTGGTTTTACCGGTCCCGCGAATGCCGGTCATGATGAAGGCTTGCGCGATGCGATCCGCCTCGAACGCGTTCTTCAGCGTCCGGACCATCGCATCCTGACCAACAAGATCGGCAAATGTCTCGGGCCGGTATTTCCGGGCCAGAACCTGATAGCCACTGGTGTTGGAGTCGCTCATAAATACCCCGGTTGGATTCGCATTGCGCGAGGTTAGACCGGCACGTCTGAGGCGTCCACCAGAAGCCGACCAATCAGGACGACAGATAGCTCCAAATCTGGTCTTTCAGATGCGCGCGCTGTTTGCGCAGGTCCGTTTCGGCCATTCCGTCTATCGGCTCAACGTTCGTCTCCGCCCGGTGAATGGTGCGATTTAGCTCATGATAGCTGTCGAACATCTGCGCGAAATGCGCGTCAGATTGTTTCAATTCGCTCATCTTGGCGACGTGTTCGGGAAATTCTTCGGCAAGTTCGTGGGGCGTGTGAGACATATAATGGTCCTCCTTTTATGGGTTTGGACCAACCATATCCCTGACTTCGACCAAGTGCTTTGACACGGGTCAACCCCTGCAAGTTTTCTCAAACGCGCCCTCTCGGTGGATTGCCGCTTCGGGGTGGCATCCAGGTCCGCGGAAATCTTGCATCGGCCCCCTCTCTCCGGCATCCTTGCGCAACTTGCGCGGATTGCGGACGGCGAGACATTGACAGGGGCCTATCTCGATCCCAACAAAAAGCCGGTAGCTGCGCGAAATATCGTTCGGCTGATCCCGTACTTTCCGGATAAGCTTGGTCATGCGAAGGGTCTGGTTGCGGCGGGCGCGGACCATGATCGCCCCGACGACGCTGGCATTACCCTGGTGCAGATTGCAGGCTGGGACCCGGACCCGAAGGGATGGGGTATTTCTTGTCTGTGAAACCTGATCTGTGTCCCGGGAACAATTACGGAGGAACCTTGTTGTCAACGATCATTCCTGCCTCGGCGAATGCGCCGTATCGTTCTCCGCGTGATCATATCTGCTGCCTTGAACTCGCTTTGAAAATGGGTGTGGCCTTGCCGCGTTGTGCTGTCGAGCTTGCCGGTGATCCTAATGTCACGGCATTCCTTGCAGCCTGGAGCGAGGCACATCCGGGGCAGGTGCTGGAGACTGGTGTTGCCTGACTGGTCCGTAAGCGAACTCCCCTTGGGCAACGGGTGGCTGGGGATCGCGCCGATCCCCGGCCGCACAGCTGCCTATCTTTCCGATCTGGCCACTTTACTACGTTGGGAGCCGACTTTGGTGCTGACGATGACAACCCATCGTGAAATGGCGCGGGTTGGGGCGACGGACATCGGCGCCGACCTTAAGGCAGCTGGTGTCGCGTGGCGGCATCTGCCAATTGCTGATTTTGGCGCGCCCGATGATCAAACTGCGGCGCTTTGGCCTGAGCTGTCCGCGCTTGCTCACGACGAGCTTGCTCAGGGAGGGCGCGTATTGGCGCATTGTTTTGGGGGCTGTGGTCGCTCCGGCATGGTTCTGATGCGGTTGATGGTCGAAGCGGGTGAAGACGCGGATCCCGCGCTGGCCCGCCTCAGGGATGTGCGCAGTTGCGCGGTCGAGGCCAAAGAGCAGCGCATATGGGCGGCCGCCCCAATGTTTGAGCGCTTGGGGTTGGGCCAGTGAGCGATCCCGGCGACGGCAACCGGCTTTTGTTGGCGGGCCTTATGGCGCTTTGGGTCATGGCCTTCGGCTATGCTTTTGTGGCCGCCGAAGGGGCAGGTGCGGGGGTGAGCCGGAACGCCCTGATCGAGGCGTTCCGGGTTTACGCAGGCTGGCAAGCCATCGCCGGAACTCTTGCTTTGGCTATTGCCGGTGTCGGCTGGCGCTGGCCCAGGGGCACTTCAGTTCGGCGGCTTAGCCTTGTGCCCATCGCGCTGGCCGCTCTGCAAGTTGCGGCGTTTGTGGGACTGCGCGCGGTCGACAGAATCTAGCGTTTGCTGCGTTCATGCCGTTTGCGCGCCGTGACGCTGCGCACCATTTTACCAAAGCTTTTGTCGCGCGCGCGCGCGCCGGCAAGCGTTTCTGAGTTGCGCATCTCTTCCGCCTTCAACTTACGCCAGCGTTTCACGCGATCCGCGTCAAGGTCGCCCGCTTGCAGGGCGCCTTGGATAGAACAGCCCGGTTCGGTCTCGTGTGCACAGTCGGAAAACCGACACGATTCCGCCAGCGTTTCGATGTCTTCAAAGACAACCGCAATTCCGTCCGAAACATCCGTCAGGGCCAGCGACCGCATTCCGGGCGTGTCAATAATCCACCCCCCAGCGGTCGTGCGCACAAGCGCACGGGACGTGGTCGTATGGCGCCCTTTTGCATCATCTTCGCGAATGTCCTGCGTGAATGCCTCGTCTCCGGTCAGGGCATTGCGTAGTGTCGTCTTGCCAACACCCGACGAGCCGACCAATGCCAGTGTCTCGCCGTTGCTGCACCAAGACGTTAGGCGATCCACATCTTCCGCATCTGTGGCGTCGATGGCGATTGCGGTAAGCAATGGGGACAAGCGTTGCGCGTCCTTCACATATCGGGCGGGATCTTCGTCCATGTCCGCCTTCGTCAAAATTACCAAAGGCAAACATCCCGCGTCGGCGGCGATCACCAGGTAGCGCTCCAGGCGGGCCAGATTAAAATCGGCGTTGCAAGACGATACGATGCCAAGTGTCGCGACATTGGCCGCCAGCAACTGAGGGCGCGCGTCGTTTCCTGCACCGCCTCGTTTCAACAAACTTTGCCGCTCAAGAACGCGGGCGACGTGCCCGTCCTCGGCCAGCACCCAATCGCCCGGAGCCAGCTGTCCGGTCTTGTCAGGGGTCGACAGGGAATGTGTGCCATGGGGCGAGAAAGCCTCGACGCGATCACGGTGAACGGACGAAATGCGCATAGGAGAGGCCCCTTCAGGAATGTCCTGACGGGCAAAGAACGCAGACCAACCAAGGTCAGCAAGTGAATTTGGTGTCATTTGGGATAACCCTTGAAAGCAATAGGAAAGGGCACGCTGCCGGGACGTGCGAAACCATCATTGGGCCGTTTCAGAATTTAAACATTCTGGGCCCGGAGGGAAACTTGGGTGACCATGAAACCTCCGATCGCTTTTAGTTGGGTGAGAGGCTGAACACGACCCAAACGGGGCTCGTTGCGGCTGCTTCCTTCCGGATCTGACCGGGTTGGCGAGGCGCTTGCCCGCGCCAACCTCTCACCCCACGATCTAATAGCGCGCGCCGAGATTCGCAAGTCTGGCGAGACCTGCATGCGTTTTGGCACGTTTAGCGATATATCTGGCACGATTAGCGATATATCGCGCGATCTGCGAGTGATCAGGCGGTCTAAACCGCCTAAATCCATGTGGGCAGGACCGCAGGGAGACGCGCAGATGGCCTAGAAGACCGAAAATATCGCCAGGGTTGGTCCACAAGAAGAGGTGATTTGCGTCAGGTTGGCTGTCGCTCTGCCCAGCCTGCGAAGAGTTTCTCGAGCGCGACGACGACGTAGTACAAAACGATGCCGAGGAACGCTAAGGCGATCAGCACGGCAAACATCAATGGGTAATCTGCATTGGTTTTGCCGCTGTCGAAAAGGGCCCCAAGACCGCGTCCATGGGGGCTGACGATCTCCATCAGGTTGGTGCCGATAAAGGCCAGCGTCACCGCAACTTTCAACGGTGCAGCGGGGCCTTCAAATTTCCAGTCGAGCGCAAAAGGCACTTTTTCCTGGGCGGAGGCCAGAGTGGCAGCAAATATGCCGGCACTGGCCAGAATGGCGCGGGTGAATATGGACAGCGCTGCGGAAGGCAGCACCCTGCTTTGCCCGTTTTTCGGCAATACCGAAGCGACTGCATGAGATTTAAGCGGTCAGCGGGGCCAGTTCATTTTGTGGGTTTTGGCTTCGGGGAGCGCGCAATTTTACAGGCGCGCTCCATCTGATCAGAGGTTCAGGCGGAATAAGGCGAACCCATCTGCACCGTCACCAGCAGGTGAAACATCGACGCTTTTCAGATCATCGACGTAGTCGGCAGCCTTCGGGCCTGTCTCAAACAAAACGGACGTGTCGGCCAGAGGTGAAAACGTCCAGTTTGCATCCGCGCTGGGCTGTATGGTGCCCTGGTCGACGATGTAACGAACGATGACGTCGCGGTTGGTATCGGGCGCCTCAAATATGACCGTGGAGCCATCGGCACCCGGGAACGATCCGCCGCCGCTGGCCCGATAATTGTTGGTCGCCACGACAAATTCCATATCATCGGCAACTGGTTCGCCGTCGTAAGAAAGGTTCTTGATCCGGTTGGCGTCAGGGTTCAGGCTCTCGCCCTTTGGTCCGAATTTAGACGGCTGGCTAAGGTCGATCTGGTAGGTCACGCCATCCATCACATCGAAATTGTAGGACGGGAAAGATGGGTTCAAGAGGGCGGTGTCGTTGGTCCCCGGCTCGACCTGATTGAACATGCCCGCCGACCGTTCAAGCCAGTTGCGGACATCTGCCCCAGTGATCCGCACCGCGCGCACCGTGTTGGGATAAAGATACAAATCCGCGACATTCTTGATTGCAACATCGCCTGCGGGAACATCGGTGTAATATTCTGGACCACCACGGCCACCTGCTTTGAATGGGGCCGCCGCAGACAGGATCGGAAGGCCCTCGTGTTCGGTACCTTTCATCATTTCTTCAATGTACCATGTCTGCGCAATAGACACGATCTGCACAGACGGATCATCCGCCACCAAAGCAAAGTAGCTGTGCAATGGCGCTGCTGTTTTGCCGACCGCGCGACGGATATAGGCGAGCGTTTCGAGATGGGTTGCTTCGGTCGCGGCAAGAACGGCTTCGTCGCTTTCGACAAGTGCCGTGACCGAGCGATCCTCGTTGCGCTTCGAGATGGGCCGGGTTTCGACAGTCGTGTTCACCACGCGCCATTCGCCGGCTTCGCGTTCCAGCATCAGGTCGATCACCCCAAGGTGCGACCCCCAAAACCCGCCCATGGTTGCGGGTTTACCGTGGATCAGACCCTTTTCAGCATCAACCGCAGTGTAGTCGGCATAGGTGGGTGAGGGAAACACAAGATGGCTGTGGCCGGTGACCAAAGCGTCGATGCCGTCGATGGCCGCCAAAGGTACGCTGGCGTTCTCCATGCCCTCGGTTTCCTCGGCGGAACCAATCCCCGAGTGGCTAAGGGCGATGATAATATCAGCGCCTTGTTCACGCATTTGGGGCACATAGGCGCGCGCGGTCTCCAGAATATCTCGCGTGGTCACCTTTCCTTCAAGGTGTTTGCGATCCCAGTTCATGATCTGCGGAGGCACAAATCCGATAATGCCGACCTTGATCGAATGGGTTTCGCCGGCGCCGTCGGTTAGCATTCGGTCAAGAATGACATACCGCTGGATCAAGGTGACGTCTTTGGTTGGATTGCGGCCTTCAGTTGTAACGACGTTCGCCGATACAATCGGAAAATCCGCGCCTGCAAGGGATTTCATCAAAAAGTCGAGGCCATAGTTGAACTCGTGGGTCCCAAGCGTCGACACATCGAACCCTACAGCATTCATTGCTGCAATGACGGGATGCAAGTCGCCGTCTTTCATGCCGCGTTCGTAGGCGATGTAATCTCCCATCGGATTGCCCTGAAGGAAGTCACCGTTGTCGAGAAGAAGTGTATTGGTCGCCTCGGCCCTCACGTCGGCAATATGGGCGGCCGTGCGGGCAAGGCCTACAGTGTCGACCTCGCGGTCGCTGTAATAATCATAGGGCCAGACATGCACATGGAGGTCGGTGGTTTCCATGATCCGCAAGTGCGCCTGACCCGCGGCGGCGCGGGCCGAAAAGGGGTGGATTGCGATCATTGTTGCGCCCGCGGTTGTGGAAAGGAAAGTTCTTCGGCTCATTGCCGGTCCTTCGAAAAGTGACATTTCGGGCTCCCTGTTTTTTATGTGATCTTGCAAGGGGATCATGAAAGCCGCGGGGCGCATACCTCAAAATGAGGTGGCCAACGCCAAGTCGACCGAATTATTCTGCAACCCACTGTTTTGCGGGAGGTTTCGACATTTGCCAATTCCGAGATCGCATGGCACATCGGCTGGAAGATCAGGGGATGAAAGATGAAGCATGCAGAATCAGTAACTTTCGGTGGTTCAGGACTGGACCGAGCGGCGCATCTGCGGGGATCAGCGGATGAGCAGGCAAAACTTATTGCCCAAGCGAATGCCGGTGTTCTGGCAATCTGGCGCGGCAAACCGCTTCTGGACCTAGAACGACGCGTGCCTGTCTGGTTGACCCCCGACCATCCTGTATTTGCCTCTGCCGACGAAGCCGCCATTTTCCTAGGACTTGATGACGGCTATCCTCGGTTTGCTCGCGATATTTCGGGATGGGATCCCGACGAGGTTTCCGACACCGTTGGGGCGTTCCACGATCCCTCCGAACAGCTCCATCCGGCCATTCCAGTGACACAGGCGTTTTGCGAGCTGCGCGCAAATATGACCGCACTTTCGGCACGAGATGCTGAATTGGTGGCCGCGTCCAAGGCCGTTCTCAGCTGGCATGAAATACACGGGTTTTGCGCACGATGCGGGGCGAAAAGTGTCATTTCCCAAGCGGGCTGGCAGCGCGATTGTCCCCAGTGCAACGCGCATCATTTCCCGCGGACTGACCCCGTCGTCATTATGCTGATCCTGCATGGGAACTCGGTTCTGATGGGCCGCTCTCCTGGATGGCCCGAGGGCATGTATTCGCTTCTCGCTGGTTTTGTCGAAGCGGGCGAAACCATTGAGGGGGCCGTGCGGCGTGAAACCTTTGAGGAATCCGGGATCAAAGTGGGGGAGGTCAATTATCTGTCGTCCCAGCCCTGGCCGTTCCCGTCTTCGCTTATGTTTGGGTGTCACGGGGTGGCTTTGACGCGGGACATCACTGTCGACCCAGTCGAGTTGGAAGACGCTTTGTGGGTGACTCGCGAAGAGATGGCTTTGTCGCTGACCGAGGACAATCCAGTCATAAAACCAGCGCGAAAAGGGTCGATTGCCCGTTTCCTGATCGAAAATTGGCTTGCCGATACGCTGGATTGACGTCAGAGACCGGGCATGAAGCTGTCTAGTCAAAAAACTGTTGATGCCCCTATATCTGATGTCTTTGCAGCGATTTCGGACT